>JAFUNW010000233.1 GCA_017472905.1 Bacteroidaceae bacterium | reverse complement strand
TGATTTCCTAAAAATGCATCTCGAACGTCTTTTTGATGGCCAACCATTCGTACTAACAGGAAACTATCCATACAACATTTCAAGCCAGATTTTTTTCAAAATGTTGGAATATAAAGATTTCATCCCCTGTTGTACCGGTATGATACAGAAAGAAGTCGCAGAACGCATGGCTGCATCTCCGGGAAGTAAAACATACGGAATACTAAGTATTTTGGTACAAGCTTGGTATCACGTGGAATATCTGTTCACTGTACATGAGCATGTATTTAATCCTCCTCCTAAAGTTAAAAGCGCAGTGATACGAATGACACGAAATAACACCCAAGAATTGGGGTGTAACGAACAACTATTCAAACAAATTGTTAAAACAACATTCAATCAGCGTAGAAAGACATTGCGTAATTCTATCAAACCTATATTAGGAAAAGAGAACCCGTTGTTGAACGATGAACTATTCAACAACAGACCGGAGCAACTGTCTGTACAGCAATTTATTGATTTGACAAATCGTGTGGAAAAAGAATTAAATTAAGTTTGGGCCAATATATAGCATTCGCATCATAATAAGCTAAATAAACAACAAATCAAATGGTGAAAACAGATTTTACAGTTTTCTGCTATTTAGCCTATTTTTGTTCTTTATTCTATCATTTTTAAACAAGAAAAGTTGCTCTAAAACAAAAAAAAGAGGTATAGACTAAAAAAAACAATGCAAAAAAGCGATTTTTAAAATTTAATTTATTTTCTTTGTCTGCTCATAAAGACAATAACGGGTTACAAGGGCATTTGTTCTCCCGTTACAATTATGAATCTCAAACTAGTTTTAGGACAAACTCCTATACCCATATAAAACATATAACAATGATTGAACCACAAGAAACCAACCGTCCATTGGAAGAAGAAAAGCTTGAAGAAAAACAAGCTACTGAAGTTTTCACTGAAAATGTAGTAGAAACAGTTGAAACCGAAATAACTGAAGAAAACTGCGACACGGAAGAGAATTCACCTATAACATTTGTCGCTAAAGAAACAAAAGAAGAAGTTATTGTTAGGCTTAAAGAAATTGCAGAAAGCGAGGAAGCATCAAACAGACAAGAGTTGGATGCATTGAAGCAAAACTTCTACAAACTACACAAAGCCGAAGTGGAAACAGCACGTGCAACGTTCATAGAAGCCGGAGGAGACAGTGAGAATTTCATTCCTAAGCATGACGAATTGGAAGATGAATATAAAAGCATTATGGCTGTAATAAAACAAAAACGCCAACTCTTCGTTTTGCAACAAGAGAAAGAGAAAGAAGAAAATCTACAAAAGAAATTAGCCATAATAGAACGTATTAAAGCCATTGTTGAAGATGGAGAATGGGAATCAAATACCTATAATGAGGTAAAACAGCTTCAACAAGACTGGAAAGAAATAAAAAATATACCGGCAAACAAAGTCAATGAACTTTGGAAGAGTTATCAACTTTATATTGAGAAATTCTATGATTTGCTAAAACTCAACAATGAGTTCCGCGAATACGACTTCAAAAAGAATTTGGCTATTAAAACTACACTCTGCGAAGATGCAGAAAAATTGATTAATGAAGAAGATGTCGTAGCCGCGTTCAGAAAGCTACAAAAGCTCCATCAAGAGTATCGTGAGACAGGACCTGTTGCTAAAGAATTGCGCGAAGAGTTGTGGATTCGTTTTAAAAACGCATCTACAGAAATCAACAAAAGGCACCAAAGCTATTTTGAAGCACGCAAGGAGGAAGAGCAACACAACCTTGACCAAAAGACTGTTATTTGCGAAATTGTAGAAAGCACTGAATATGAAAAACTAACCAGCTTTAACCTTTGGGAAGAAAAAACAAAAGAGATTCTAGCACTACAAGCTAAATGGAAAACAATCGGATATGCACCTCAAAAGATGAATATTAAAATATTCGAACGTTTCCGTGCTGCATGCGATAAGTTCTTTACGCAAAAAACTGAATATTTCAAAATGCTTAAAGAGAGCATGAGTGCAAATCTGGAAAAG
>JAFUNW010000232.1 GCA_017472905.1 Bacteroidaceae bacterium | reverse complement strand
TGTACTTCCAACAGTTTTTTCTTTTCCTCACTTTCGGTTAATTGCTTTTCTATGCTTTTCACCTCCTGATTCAAGCGGGTTACTAATGCTAGCTCCCCTGTCAAACTCTGCACTTTCTCATAAACTTCGCGTTGCGGAAGCATTTTTTCCAAAACTTGCTCTTTTTCGAATAAATTGCGCTTGATCTCATCCTTCTGCTCCAACAAAATGGCAGAAGCAGCCGTTCCCTCTCGCCAAAACGTTTCGGCCTGTTTCAACTCATGTTCCCAAGCTTTCAATTGTTCTTCTTGCAAATGGATTTTATCCAATAATTTCCGTAAATCACTGGTTTCATCGTAACGTTTTAAGCACAGTTCCCGTTCAATCGCTTCACTGCTTTGGATTTTCTCTTCGGCTAGTTTCAGTTCTCGGCAGGCTTCGCTCCATTGACGCCATTTATTTTCATATAGCTCCATCCATTGCAATTGGCTTTCCGTTTCCTGCTTCTCTTTTTGCTTCATCTCTGCTTCGCTACGGACTTTCTCTATCGCTTCTCGCAGTTCTGTCAATGCCTCCGGAGTGAGTAATTCTATGTCTTTCAACCGTTCCTTAAAAAGTTTATACTCTTGTTCGTACCGATCGTGTTCTTGTTTGATACGCTCCGATATGGTGTCGTAAATATCCATTTGGGTTAGCGAAGAGAGAATCTGTGCTTTTTCCGAAACCGATGCAGTAAGAAAGCGATTGAACTGTCCTTGCGGCAAGAGCGACATGCGTGTAAAGCGATCGAAATCAAGTCCGATAAGTTCTTCGATACGAGCGTTCATTTCGGTACTTTTCGTCACCTCTTCCAATCCACTCCGAAGATTGATAAGTCTCCGTTCGAGGGGACGCAACTTGCCGGAAGGATTGTTGCGCGCACGGCGCTGTTCCCACACAGCGCAATAGTCCGTTCCTCCTTCTTCAAACTCTAACCGGATATACCCTTCTCCTGTTCCCTTACGGAGAAAATGGGAAGTATCGCCCACCAAACAACCATCAAACTTTTCAGCCCGAACGTTCGGCATGTTGGGCGCTCGGTCGTAAAGTGCCATGCAAATGGCATTCAGAATTGTACTTTTTCCGGAGCCGGTTTCTCCACAAATTAAGAAGAGGGATTCTCCCTCTAAGACGCCTTTGGAAAAGTCAATCTCGGCCTCATCGAGCGAGGCAATGTTGTGTATCGTCAGTTTTTTCAGTCGCATATTCCTATTCGTTAACGGACAATCTACTTTCTTCAATCAATTGTTGCAGGCAATTCTGTGCTTCTTTCGGCATCTCTTCGCCGCTATTTTTCTCGCGGTAAGCTTTTAGAGCGATATCCAAAGGACTGACGTGCTGTAGCACTTCCCAATCAGAAATTACCTCTTCTGATAGTGAATCCGAAGAAGCTGTTTCGCGCCGAACGGGATGGAGTAAACACAAAGAGGCGGCCTTTCCTTGTAAACAAGCCAATGCTTCTTCATACATGATTGGCGAAGTTATGCCTTCCAGCAATACTTTCACTCGAATATAGGCTCGCTTATCAGCCGGAAATTCAAGCAACGACTGTTTTACCTCGTCAAACGGACGATGTTCGTCCGGCACATTGCAAATCTCTATCAAAGGACGAATCTCACGCTTGCGCACTTGTTTCATTTTGCCCTCTTCAAACTCCACGACCGTTACGCTGTGTGGAAAAGGTTCATCGAAACTCACCGGCAACACCGATCCGCTATATCTTACGTTGGGAGAACCAACATGTTGCGGCCGATGAATGTGGCCTAGGGCAGTATAATCGAATTCTTTGGCCCATTCATCTGAGGAGACTGCTTCTATGTTTCCTATGATGGTAGTATGTTCTGTCAGTTCGCAATTCGCTAAAGTGAAATGCCCCATTGCAATCACGGGCTGACCGGTTGTACGCATCCCTTCAACCCGCTTACGTAAACGTTTATAAAAGGCTGACAAACGGGACGGATAGCTGTCTTCGTTCTCTACGGGAGGCAAATTACCTCCATAAAGATAAGGTACAGCCAAAACCCAAGCCACTACTTCATCGTTGCGGCGAATAGGGACAATCAATCGTTCTTCCTCAATACATCCTTCGGGAGTACGTGGCAAAGTTCCCACTACCGTCACTCCCAATTCTTGCCAAAGCACTCTAGAAGCCGAGAGGCGCGAAGGGGAATCGTGATTCCCAGCTGTCACCACCACCTGCAAAGTTGGAAAAGCTTGTTTGAGTTTCACCATTTCGCGGTTGTACATGGCTACGGCCCAAGTGGGAGGAGCTGCTTGGTCGAAGATGTCTCCACAAACTAAAAGGGCATCGGGTTGTTCTTCGGCTACCAATTGGTGCAACTGCGAAAAGAAGTCGAGATACTCCTCCTCGCGGTTATAATGATAAAAATTCTGGCCCAAATGCCAGTCGGAAGTATGAATGATTTTTACCATGATTTACGTTTCTTTCAGGACTAAGATGGAGATAAAAGCCTCGCTCTTGGCAAGATTCCACCTTTATCTCCATTTTTAGTTTTGCTCTATTCGCTTTCGCCTTAGAATTTGGCGGCAAACTTGCGCACTTTGCGGGCAGCCTTGACGAAATCTTTCGTCTTTCCGCTTTCGGTCAACACTTTCTTTGCCTTGTCCATCACCTCTTTGCGGTCGTCCAACTCTTCAAGCGTATAGGCCGGAATGGGGATGCGGCGCAATTCATCCAACGCAGCGTGCAAGTCCGACCACGCTTCAAGGCGGTTGCGTTCTTCACGTGTAATGTGCACTACAGAACCGTGACGAGGCGTAAAATTGCCGCGTGTCAGCGTATTTTGCACAAAGGTGAAATTCTTCAGGTCGGTGCTTTTGCAGAATTGGTAGTAGCCGTTGGCATAGCAGTCGTACATCAAGATGTATTCATCGCTGTCAATCAACGGGAATACGCTTGAACCTTCCACCGGATACTGTCCTTCTTTCTGTAAATGGCGGTACTCAACCTCATACGGACCGGTCAAATTCTTGGAAGTAGCTCGCATTACTCCCTGACGGGTGTGGAACTCTTTGTTTATTGTAGGCAGACCTTCATCCTTAAAGAAGAGGATATATTCTTTGTTTTTCTCGTCATATACGATGTCGCCGTCAATAGCTGCCGTGCCGAAATCAAATAGCAATTTTGGCTCAGTAATGTCAGTGAAATCCTCGTTTACATAGGAATAGAAGATTTTGAAATAGGGTTGTGTACGGTTGCCTACGGGATATTCCCAATCGTGACGACCGATAGAGTAGTAAATCATGTATTTTTGCTCTTTCTCATCCCAAATAGTCTGAGGTGCCCAAACAGCATGAAGGTTCTTTTCGTCAAAACCGGCCAGATTCGGGAAACGTGCAGGGAAGTGAATGGCCGTATGCTGCCAGTGCAAGAGGTCGGTACTCTTCATTAATACTAAACCATCGTTGCTTTGCCATCCCATAGACGAACGCATGTCGGTCAGCACCATGTAGAAAGACTTTCCATCGCGAGAGCGAATGATGTGTGGGTCGCGAATACTTTTCTTCAACGAAATGGTGTCAGAAGTGACTACCGGACGTCCTTCGTTCA
This sequence comes from Bacteroidaceae bacterium, assembly GCA_017472905.1. Taxonomy (GTDB): domain Bacteria; phylum Bacteroidota; class Bacteroidia; order Bacteroidales; family Bacteroidaceae; genus Phocaeicola_A. The sequence continues at coordinate 2,505 of JAFUNW010000232.1, read as the reverse complement.
GCGCCGTATAATTGAATCCGTCATCACTGATGGCGTAACGGACTTGTTCACCGTAGGGCGAATTGTCTGAGAAAAAGGCAAACAGGTAGGTGTCATAAGGAGAAGCCTGTTTCTTTTGGGCCGCCATTCCTCCGGAAACGGCCATTGCCAAGCATAAAGCTCCGAGACGGAGCAGATTTTTTTTCTTCATAATTGTGTTTTTTTAAATTATTGGTTTCGATACATTCGGTCAAGGGCAAGCCCGACCAACAAATGTGCAAATATAGTGAAAAAAGGGAGGACAAAAGAAGAAAAGTAGTTTTTTCTGCATCCCGAAACGCTCTCTTTCTTTTACTCCTCCTGTGGCTTCTATAAAATTCTTACTTTAACAAGAATTTTCAGTCTCAATCGCTCAGTTCTACGACCTCCAGATCTTCGAAATTGCCTTCTCGAATGGAAAAACGTACCAAGGTTCGCACTTGGTGGAAACCGGAGATGCCGGCTGCACCGGGGTTGATGTGTAACATGCCCAAGGTCTTGTCGTATTTTACCCGTAGTATATGCGAATGTCCGCTGATGAAAAGTTTGGGAGGACGTACCAACAGGCTGCCCACAATGGAACGGTCGTAATTTCCCGGATATCCTCCGATATGTTTCATAACCACTTCGGCCCCTTCGACCGTGAATCTATTCACTTGAGGAAAGCGCGATCGAATATCCTGACCATCAATATTTCCATATACGGCCCGCAAAGGACGAAAAGCTGATAGCTTTTCCGCAACCTCCAGTGTTCCTATGTCGCCCGCGTGCCAAATTTCATCACATTCCTCGAAGTATTTCAGATATTTCTCGTCCCAAAACGAATGGGTGTCGGACAATAAACCTATTCTTTTCATTGTTTTTCTTTTGCTTTTAAGTGCAAATGTACTACTTTTGCCCGACAATCCGGTTGTACGAATACCATATATTATTAAGTCGCCGGAAAAAACATCTAGAAAAACCTGAAAAATGAAAAAAGCGTCACTCTTTATGCTACTCGCAACCTTAGGAACTTACATTCCCGCTGTTGCACAACAAATTCTAGCTTCTTTCGAAGAGGGAGAGGAATGTCAACTTACTGTAAACAATGCTGTGAGCACAGCTTCGCTATTCAAAACCCTTCCTTCCATAGTGGATAATCCGGACAGATCCGGTCTGAATCCATCGGAAAAGTGTTTGGGAGCGACCAATGTCGCCAATGCCGATTGGTACGGAAACTTCGTAGAATTGAAATTCAACCAACCAATTCAGATTAAAAATACCAACCGCATCCTTTCGCTACTTGCATACCGAAGTTTGCAGCCCAAAGAGATGCGAATCGGCTTCAATAGTTATGAAGAATCGGCTCAACTCTATTTCGATCGCACTTATGCCGATGCACGTTGGGAGCGTATAATTATCGATTTGGAAGCTTATGTAGGCGAAACGCTAAGCTCACTTTGGATTATTTACAGTTGCAATTGGAATGAACCGCGTAGCGGATGGGAAGAAGCCTCTTACTATTTTGATGATATCACCCTCTCTTCTGCCTATAACCAAGCCACATCTTCCATTTTGATAACCCCATCTGAAAGTTATCAGACCATTGAAGATTTCGGAGCCTCTGATTGCTGGACAGGAAACGTGGTCGGAAATTACTGGGAAAATATGCAAAAAGAATACATCGCCGAGAAACTTTTCAGTCAGAAGTTCGATTCTAAAGGTAACCCACTTGGAATTGGTCTTTCTAATTGGCGAGTCAATCTAGGAGGAGGTACTTCGGAACAGGGAGAAAACAGCGGAATAGAAGATGCTACTCGCCGAGCTGAATGTTTTCTTCTTTCCGATGGCACTTACGACTGGCAAAAACAGGCCGGTCAGCAGTATTTCATGCAAAAGGCCAAGGAATATGGTTGTGAGCATTTCGTGTTTTTCTCCAATACACCGCCCGTTTATTACACCAAAAATGGAAAAGGATTTGCTTCCGCTTCGCTTGGATGTAATCTCAAGAGCGATTGTTTCGATGACTTTGCCGAATATTTGGCTACCGTTGGCGAATATTTTCGAGCAGAGGGCTATCCGGTAACTTACATCAGTCCGATTAATGAACCACAGTTCAATTGGACGGAAGGGCAGGAGGGAACTCCTTGGGAGAACAGCGATATCAAGAAACTCGCCGTACAACTGAATAATTCCCTGCAGCAACGCGAGTCTCCCATACGAATTATGTTGCCGGAGGCTTCCAGCTACGACAAACTTTATGGTGGAAGCGGACGAGCTTCCAACCAGATTTATCAGCTTTTCGACCCGAAATCGAGTAACTACGTGGGTAATCTGCCTTCTGTAGAGCCGATAGCTGCCGGACACAGTTATTGGACCTTTTCGAACAATGCACAATTGAAAAACACCCGCACAACTTTGTGGGAAAAGGCCCAACTTTATGATTTGAGGACGGCTCAAACCGAATGGAGCATGCTTGACGCTGCGCCTGGCACTGACACCGGATTT
>JAFUNW010000231.1 GCA_017472905.1 Bacteroidaceae bacterium | reverse complement strand
TTGCATTGTAATATTGTGAAGTAATGGGTTGCAACTGGTATTTATATCGGGAATCCCTTATTGTATATGAACCAACTCCTTTACCGTATGTCTGTTCACCAATGATAAATACATCCATGTAGGGGCGTAAACAGATAATATTCGCTTCGCTTGCAGAAGCAGTATATTGGGATGTTAATACGTATAGTCGATTAAGATCCAGCCCATATAGTTTTGTGCCTAAAGTATTTCCTTGTCGCGAGGGAGTGGAGTAATATTCTTTACTCATTTCCTCTCCTGTTTCTTTTTTTAATTCTTTCGCTAAGATGTCGTTGTATCTACGTTGTTGGAAAATCATTCCATAAGCATTTGCCGGAACAATTGAATTGCATAAATAAAGACAAGTGCTTACATAGCCTCCGGGATTGTATCGTAAATCCAATATAAGTTCATCAATATTCTCTTGGTTGAATTTTTTAATACTTTTTTCTAAATCTCGGGTATTATCGTATTCCAAATAACACAAATAGCCGATTTTTTTGCCATTTATGAAATAAATAGAATCCATATAAACCGTATTTTGTGTATTTCCCCAAATGTTAAGTTCCACAGTGAGTGTGTCAAGTGGGATAAAGGTGTTTTCTTTAATTTCTCCTCGTTCGTATAGTTTGATATCATTCCTTTGGGATAATGCATTCAATTCTCTTAACCAATCTCCGCGATGTAAATTTTGTTTTTTAAGGACTTCTGACGTTATATACAATACTTGCAACAACTTTTCGCCACAATGGTTTTCGTACATCTGGTATTCAAATCCATAATGCAATTGATCTATCGGACCTGTGTAACTAGTATTCCGTTCGCAATAAGAGAATCTGTCCTTGGCAGAAAGTAACGAATAGTAAAAGGTTACCGGATCTGTCGTGTAATCACAAGATAAGGAATCAGGTAAATCCTCCCGCCATAGATAATGGTAATTCATTTGCTCATATATCCATCGATTATCGGTTTCATAAGCTCCTTCTATGGTCGACTGAATGGACTCATCCAAGGACGACATTGTATCGTCCTCGGATGAGCAACTGTGTAACATAGTTGCCAATGTTAAAAAGAAAAGAAACTTTTTAAGCATCTTGTTTACATGTTTATTTTACATCTTTTAAATAAATGCCATCGTTGACTGCAGCTTTTGTAAATTCATCGGCTCCAATCTTCTGTAATAATTTGTCGGTAGTGCTAGATGGGTTGGCACGTTCACTCTCGCCGTTTACAGGAAGAAGGAAAGAATAAGGGCTTTCTTCCTCTTCATCAAAAAGGTCTAAATATAACAAATATTCATCCCCTTGATTAATATTGACGGAATAATCATCTAAATAAATATAATCATCCTCATCGGTTATTACAGTAAATTGGAATTTATAGTTATTGGTTTTGGGTATGAAATAGTATTTGTAGGCTGAAGTTGTTCCTTTATTGTAATCTTCTATGTCAAAAATGCACATCCACCATGATAAATCTCCACCATCACTCGCATGTGATACACTAAAATTTCCTTGATAGTCAAATTCGAAGTGTTCTGCAGTTTTGTTCGCTAAAGCTCCAACTCTAACGACATCTGAAAAATAAAGAGGGTTGAATAGTGTTACTAAGAAAAGTCCTCCAGCAGGTTCAACATTAATTTCCTTTGTTTTATTGTTTTCTTCTGAGACTGTAAATTGTTTCTTCGCAATGCCTAATATACCTCTTTGGGATGCGATATATCCAGTGTCCTCTATTTTAGCTTCAGTTAATTTTTCCTCATTAACTAATTTCCAAAATTCGAATGTAACTTCATCGTCATATTCTACAACATCAGTAATAGCGATAGCAGTATAATCTCCATATGGAAGATTGATATTTGTATTCATTAAAGATGCATAATTGGTCAAATATTGAACTTCCTTAGCTTGTAGTATTCCTTCTTGATTATAAATAAGTAAAGAAACTCTTAGTTTATTGCCTTGAGCAAAGGTTTCTAATTCTCCAGTATTAATTTCGAAAGTAAATGGTGCAATAACTGTTGATGGATTGACTTTGATATTAGTCGCTTTACTGATTGTAATATCGTCATTGGTACATGATGTAAAGGCCGCAATGATGCCCATCATGAATAAAATATATTTTTTCATTGTTCTTCTTTGTTTAAATGGTTATTTAATAAGATTGAATAAATATCCTACAGATACAGTAAATGTGCTGACTTTTCCTTCGAAATTGCCGGCCAATTCACTCATACCTAGATTGTATCTTCCACCTACGGTGAGACCACTTTTGTGTTTGTATCCGACTCCGGCAGTGAGCATTACGTCAAATGCTTTCAAATCGCCTGTCTTATAAGCCATGTCTCCACTTACCAATTGATCGGGTGAACTGCTAAGTGTTCCGGAGAAAGTAGGACCTAACTCTATGCAGAGTGAGGGAGTAGCATAAAATTGTGCCAAAATAGGTACTTCTAGGCAACTGAGTTTAAGGTCATCACTTCCTTCCATTTTGATGGTACGTTGTGAGAATAATGCCTCAACTTGAAGTCCCCAAAGTCCGGTACCTCCATCACTTTTACTAGTACGGCGTCCGAAGTGGAAATTTGCTGCAAGTCCGCCTTGGAATCCGATTGCTCCCTTGGGGTCTAGTTTGTATTCATCCCCTAATCCGTTCATGCTTGCATAGTTGATACCAACTTTAGGACCGATACTAATTCGGTTGTCTGAGTCCAAGGGGGTTACTCCATCACCTTCCATTTCGAAGATGTCTTCTTGTGCTGCAAGACTTAATGAGCATACAGCCAATGTTAGAAATACAAATAATTTTTTCATTGTTTGAATTATTAATGATTAAATAAATGGTTTTATTTTGATTGTGGCACTGTTTTTAAGACCGCTATCGGTGGTAACGTTTACCTCTACTGATTTTCGTTCTTTGATGTTGCTAATGGTAGAAGTAATTCGTCTATAGCTCTCAGCCGGAATATGCAATGTTTCTGTTTTTGATTCTACTCCTTGTCCTTCGATTGTTACAGAAAGAGAGATGCTTGATGTTGACTTGTTTTCAATGGTGGCAAATACTTCTACCTTGTTGTTCTTGTCAGCTCGAACATATCCATTTTCATCCAATTTAAAATCAGACGTTACTTGCGGTACAGACAATATCGGAGGATAAAATCTGATATAATCAAAGTGAAGTTCTTCAGACTTTTCCCATAATCGTAAACCCTCTGATTCTATTGCCAAATGATAAGTTAAAGCTTCCACTTCATTTTGTGGCATAGGTTGAAATGCATACTCTTCCGAAGAGGATAGCTCCATGTTTTTTACCGCTTTTCCTCCTTCAGAAATAGAAATAGTGATCACTTTATTTTGATAAACTGTAGGGACGTTTACTTCATAGTTTGCCTTTTCCGATTTTCCATTTCGGACTGTCAAATTATTCTTGGGAATAAAGCAATTGAAATCTCCGTTTTCCAATTTCAATATACCGTATCTGCCATTGTGTAGAACCCGTGCATATCCATTTCTAAAAGGATAGGCTTTCGTAAATTGTGCCGGAAGAATTTGCTTCCCGGATATGGTATAGCCATATTTACCGTTTTCTTGATAAGGCATAGCTCCGTTTGTCGCAGTATTTATTGTTGGCTTTTCTGGAGTAAAAACCTCTCTAAATTGATAATTTGTCAATTTACGTCCGGAATGTTTCGCATTTCGTATGATACGTCCTTCTGTATTGATGATACAGTGTTTCATCCCGACACCTTTTCCTTGTACGTATGCCTCTCCTTGTTCGTTGAAAGAACTTCCGGTTAAAAGAGTATAACTGTTGGTTTCCAATTCAGTAACCAATTCATTTCCATCGCTTTTTAAATAGGCTATCTCTTTGGGGGCTTTACGTATACAGGCCAATCCCCAATAAAATGGATAAGTAGCCAAGTATTGACAGGGTTTGAAAAGTGTTCCATCCTCTTGTAAATAGCCATATTTCTTTTGGGCATCGTGTATAACGAGTTTTCCCTCACTGAAAAAAGGATATTTTTCACTGATGAAGTAATTCCCATTTACATCAATACTGTTGTAGTTACGATCATTAATGATGCTTATAATCCGATATTTTCCTTGGTTATATTCTAAACCAATGGCAAGATGTTCAACAAAAGGTGTGATGGAATCGTATCTGGCAGTAATTAATGTTTTTCCTGTAATGTCTGCCAACCCGACTTTACCTTTTTCTCTAATTTTGTAGAGTGTTTCGGAATATTCCTCTAAAGATTCATAACTGGGAGGAGTTGCCCAACTTGCTGTTTGAGCTAGTCCGCTCGTATAATATAAACTTAGAGCGATATTTAATATAAAGAAAAGTTTATTTTTCATTATTTTTTCGCGTGTTTATTATATAGTTCTACCAAATGTTTGATGTTGCATCCATAGGATATTTCTGTTTTACTAAATCCTCCATACAAAACACCTACAAGTCTGCGGTCCTCATCAATGATAGGGGAGCCACTTTGACCACCGATGGACAAACCTTGGAATTGGAATTGGTTGTTATCCGCTTTTTTACTAACAGTGAGTTTGTGGGTGGTGGGTAACAGCGTTGTCGCATTCTCAGTAAAGAATCCGATGTTGAATCCGGATGGATAACCGATCGTTATTAATTCCTCCTCCAAGGGAGTCAATGTGGTTTCATCGGTGCGTGCATTTTTTATATTGAAAAATCCTCCTTTTATAATAGATTCCGGTGTTTTTGCATCGTTCAATCTGATTAAAGCTACATCAATGTCTTTGTTTTTGGAGTCATCAATAACTTGACAGTTCATAAAATCATTGCTGTTGCTTACATTTTTGCCGGCACATGCTATTCCAAAGAATGAATGTCTACCGCCAATTTTGAATGTAGATTTTTGTAAACGTGCTAAATAGGCTTTTGCATCTTCTACACTAAGAATACCAGATTCTATAGCTTTGTTTAAGATGGAAATGATGAGGTTATTTGTATTATTCAATGCTTTTTGCATTTCTTGTTTAACCATATCATCATCTTTCTTACTTAGTTCCCATGGAATTGCTATATGACGGTTGGTTCCGAGATAGCCATCTTCAGAAATAAAGAATGCTGTACCGGTGTAAGCAAATGGAGAAATTTTATTGTTTGTAAGTGTTCCAAGTACAGGTTGTGTACTATTCCCGATTCTTCCGAAGACCCATTTACTAGGCCATCCTAAGCCTCCTAATAAATCGATGAATGGGTCATCTTCTAGCGTTACCTCAATGTAATATTCTCCATACACACATGCAGTTGCATCTTGCAAAGCTTTTAAAGACGGCTCAGGCTTTATGATTCTGGGAATAACGAATGCTATACCTACGATGACAGCTGCAATAGCAGCTGCTGCAACTATTTTGGTCAGAATGCCTCCGGTAGGAATAAACTGTTTTAAATTGACCGGAACTCCACCGCATACAACGGCATCGTTACGTTTAATTCGTATGTTTTGTCCGGATGCAATTCGTGTACCATTTACTGTTGTTCCGTTTTTACTATGGTCTTGTAGATATGCTTTTCCGTCTCTCCCGATTTTCAATGTGGCATGGAAGCGACTGACAGTGTTACCGGAAATTTGTATTTCATTACGGAAGTTAGTTCCTATACCGTACAAGGCCTTGAAATTACTATTGTTTTCCGGCATCGGTATTTGATTCCACATAAGTTCCACATCGCCGAATCGGATGGCATCACCTCTTCTCACAGAGACGGCAACTCCCGGTTTAATGGGCTTATTCATAATGTATGTACCGTTACGGCTGTTTTTATCTTCCAATAGGATGTCACCGTTATTGAGAATGGTAACTTCTGCATGGAGTGAACTAACTTTATCGCTATGCAGTGTGATGTCACATGCTGCATCTCTACCTATTTTAAGAAGTCTCATAATTTACTGTTTTAAAATTTGTATTTGTCGTTTTATTAGGACACATTACCCGATAGGTCTGCTGTTCTGTGTTGAGTCTTTGGGAACTTCAGGTTTGGACTCTTTGGGTTTATCTGTTTTTTTCTTACTAGAAGATTTCTTTTTATTCGCAATAGAGTCGGCTTTAGCCTTTTTCTCTTGCTCTCGCTTTTGGGCATTCAAACTATCTTGTTTTGCTTTCTCCGCATCTTTCTCTTTTATACTGTCTTGAAGAGTTGTTTGTTGAGGTGTTGATGTTTTTGGGGATTCTTCTTTGCTGAAATGTTGATAAGCAAATATACCGCATACTATTATGATGGCTGCAACAACGGCTAAAATGATATAGCGCATAAGTCCGTTTTCGGCCGGAACGGTATTCCAATCGAGTTTCGCTACGTGTGCAAAAGATACAATGTCCTTCCTAGTGACAGGGACCGGTACATTGGATGAAATACGTATACCGTTTACGTATGTTCCATTTCTACTCTGATCTACGATCGTCATTTTCCCGCTTGGAGATATGTTCAAGGTTGCATGTCGTCTACTAATTACATCTGTATTGTCTTGAATAACGATATCGCAACCTTGGTCGCGTCCAATTGATATTGCTTTCATCTGTATAATATTATTTGAAATTGGTGGATACGAATTTTGTTAATTTCTCATAAGCTTTTTCATAGTCGGCTTCATCCTTGTCTTCTTGTAGTTGTTTTCCCTCTTCTTCCAATAATTTTTTGAATCCTTCTATGTTTTCGGAAGTTTGTTTTGCTATGCTTACAAGAGAGTCGTTTTGGTGTTCTAACAGTTCCATTTTCTGAGTAAGAACTCCTGTTTCACTTTGGTTTATAGTGTCTGACAGTTTAGCGACTTTGGCAGTCAGGAATGCGTTAAATACAATACTGATAATACAGATGGCTCCAATAGCCATTAATAATTGTTTAAATCTTTTGCTCATAGTGTCTTTTTTTATAGAGTCTGTTTTGGTTTCAATAATGGCTAGTGTCAGATTGTCGTGACCTCCTCCATTTACGCGTCCTAAGTTATCAATATCCATAGCGATGCTGTCTACGAGTGAGCAAAGTTGTCCCTCTTTTCGACTCGTTGCCATTTTTATGAGTTTCTTTTCTTCAATCGAACCATGTATACCGTCTGTGCAAAGCATGAAACGATCTCCCTTTTCATAAGCTCGTTCGGTTACTTCCACCTCTAAATCGGGTTTGATGCCTAAAGCACGGGTAATAATATTCGATTGAGCAGATAATCGGGCTTGCTCTTCTGTAATAACCTTTTGTTTGACGAGGTCGAATACCATTGAATGGTCGAATGTGCGGAATATCTTACCTTGTCCTCTAAATTGGTATACTCGACTATCACCAACATGAGCGATAGTTGCAGATTGAGAGTTTATTAACAAAACAGTACAAGTTGATCCCATACCTTTTAGGGTAGGTTGCTGGTCTCCCATATTGATAATGGCCATGTTTGCTCGGCGGATAGCTTTTATTAAGATATTGCTTATCTCTTCTTGCTTGTCAGCCTCTTTTACTCCTGCTATAATTTCGTTTACGGCTAATTGCGAGGCTGTTTTCCCTCCGGGGCCACCACCCATGCCATCGCATACAGTAACAAGGAAACCTAATTCGGGAATATCTGCCCATCCAAACGAATCTTGGTTTTCGCTTCTTCCTCCTTGTCGGGATTCTGCATAACCAGTGGCTTGTGGCCATTCTGTTTTTAAAAGTTCTTGTTTCAAGTCCATGATTAAATCAATATGAATATTAAAATAATGGCCAAAAGTGCTGCGATTCCGGCAATGCAAAGAATGGAATGTTCTTCAATCCATCCTTGTATTTTAGCTGTAGTGGTAGTCGGTGGCAACATGGCTTGTTCGATGGCCAATTTGAATTCATTTGCTGTTTGATAACGTTTTTGCTGTTCTTTTTCCGTTGCTTTCCATAACACTTGCATCAGCCGAAAAGGTATTTTTTCACTGTTGGGTAATGTTGCAGTCATTTGTTTTGAAAGAGTTTCACTTTCGGATTCTAAATCAAACGGATTACTTCCTGTAAGTAATTCATAAAAAGTAATGCCTAATTCATAAATGTCTGTAGATGCATTGATTTGCGTGTTGCTGTTTTTTTCTCTACTGATTTGTTCCGGAGCCGAATATTGTGGAGTCCCGATAAATCCATAGGCAGAAAATTTATTGCCTCCATTCATGCGTGCAATACCCAAATCCATGAGACGGATATTTGATTCATGCTCAATCATGATGTTTGAGGGTTTGATGTCTCTGTGAATCACTCCGCGCGAATGAATATATTCTCGGGCATCCAATATCGGATATATGATGTTGCAGATTTTTTGGACTCTATCTTCATTTTCTCCTAATTGGGTTTTAACATATTTGTCTATAGAGATACCGGAGACGAGTTTACTTAAGATAAAAACAGGCCCGTTATCCGGGGCATATTCGCAATATCCTATCATTTCCACCAAATTGTGGTGTCGGAAAGCTAGGGAGGCCTCTTGGCGTGCACGGTCTCGTATCATATTGTTATTGGCATAGCAATCTTTTAC
>JAFUNW010000230.1 GCA_017472905.1 Bacteroidaceae bacterium | reverse complement strand
CTATTTCGTTTGAATCAAGAAGGGGATGGCTGCTTAATTTGTTCTCTTCATTCATCTCGCTTCCGCTTTCTAAGGTTTACGTTCAGTCTTTTCCCCCTTCGAGGAAGTTTTTCTGACCGGACGTTTGCGAATCGCATTGACCACTCTCACCGAAGAGACCAGCATTCCGCTTGCTCGCCGTATGTCAACGTTCCATACGTGCATACTGCTTCCGCGATGAAGGAGCGTAGCTTCGGCTACGACTGTGTGTCCGACCGTAACGGCCGACACGTGGTTGGCACTGACTTGTATTCCCAACGGAATCTCGTCTTCTTGACACAGATGGCAGGAGCCTAATCCGGCCAGATTCTCGGCCAAAGCCAACGATGCACCGCCGTTCAGATAGCCGTAGGGCTGACAAGTGCGATGGTCGACCGGCATTTCGGCCTTTATCGAACGCTCATTGTCCGATGGCAGCAGGCAAATGCCTAAATGATCCATCATTGTGTGACGACTCAGCTCATTCAATCGCTCTAAATCTTCTTCACTCAACATTTTCCTCTTTTTTATTTAAGTTTGACAGGCTCAACTTTTTGGAGTTAAAGGAGTTATCGCTTCGCTAGGAGTTAAAGGAGTTAAAGCCAAATGTTCTGCTTGCATGTTTTGCCAAACTATCGGCGATTCTCGCTACCGCTCAAGGAGACTTCTCCTAAGTCCAAAGGAGCGATAACTCCTTTAAATCCTATAATTCTTTCACAAGTTCTACTTGCAAAAGTTGATTTTTTATATTAATGCGTGCAAAAATAGCAATATTAACGGAACTTTCGGTTACCTTTGCCGGCAAAAACAGAAAAAATGAAGAAGTTTCTCCCTTTTGGGATACTCATACTACTGTTTCCATGCGCCCTCTACGGACAGACATGGAAAAGTTTCTTCCACTCCGACTCGATTTCACACGAACGTTCGGCTCGTCACGACCGCTTTGCTCCTTATTTGGGCGCGGGCCTGATAGCAAGCGGCATATTGCTGACGAACGACCACAGCGACCGACCTTTGCCCTCCGGTTATCGGTCAGCTTTCAGCTGTAAGGCCGATGAAGTGTTGCGTTTCGCACCGGCGTTGGCTTTGGTGGGCATGAAAGCCTTGGGCGTAGAGAGTCGCACTCCTTGGGGACGCATGCTGGTGAGCGATGCTTTGTCGCTGGGAATCATGGGCGTGGCAGTAGAAAGCACCAAGCGACTCACGAAGCGTGTACGTCCCGATGGGTCGAACGACCGTTCTTTTCCCTCCGGACATACGGCTGCAGCTTTCGTAACCGCAACCATGTTTGCCAAAGAATATGGTTGGCGCAGCCCTTGGTACAGTGTGGGGGCGTACACTACGGCAACCACGACCGCTTTGCTTCGCCGAGTGAACGACAAACATTGGATGAGCGACCTCTTGGTCGGCGCAGGCATCGGCATTCTTTCCACCGAGTTGGGCTATTACATTACCGACCTCATCTACAAAGATTCTCCCCGAGGAACGGGGTTGGGAAGCGAAGCGGTGTACGACAAAGCCTATCGTCCGTCTTACCTCATGCCCTATCTCTCCATGAGTTTCCCCTCGGCCATCTCCGGCAGGATGGGGGATTATCATGTTCGTTCGCTCCATCGCTGGAACGTAGGTTTGGAGGGAGCTTATTTCTTCACGCCTCGTTGGGGATTGAACGGACGTCTCGGCATAAGCAGTGGTCAAATCGAACGAAACGGCGTTTCGGAAGAGCGTCCTTTGGATTTCGTTTCGCTCTCTGCCGGCCCCTCATTCTCTTTTCCCATTGCAGAACGTTTCCTGGTTGGGTGTAACTTACGAGGAGGATACGGACTCTACCCCAAATGTCCGCTTTCGGAAGCCGACTACGCTTTGGGAGGAAGCTCGGGATGGACCGCCGGTGGCGGACTTTCGATCACTTACCTCAACAAGCGAGGAGTACACCTCCGTCTTTTCACCGATTACGAACATTGGCCCTCTGCATCCGAAGATTTCGTCCTCGAAGCCGATGTTTGGAGTGTAGGATTGGGAGTAGGACTGGGAAAATAAAACGAAAGGTGCAACAGCAGTCCCCCTAAAAGCGAATTTGAGAAGTAAAGAAGCGCAACACAAAAATAAATCTTCGACTCTAAAATCTTTATAAGCATTTTTCAAAAACAGAAAAAAAGGAGCGACAAAAAGGGAAGAGGGGAGGAAAAAACGTTTTTTTTCGACCGAAAAACCCCAAAAAGCAAGCCGCTCACAGAAATCTGCTGCACGGCGGAGAAAAATCTGCTGCACGGCAGAAAAGATTTTGCTGCACGGCGGACGAACATCTGTTGCACGGCAGACGGACATCTGTTGCACGGCTCCCGCTAAAAAGCGACTGAATCAGAGAAATGAGAGAGCCGGAAAAAGAAATCAGCAAAGAGAACATACATTTTCCGGAAAAAGAGAAAAACAAAGAGCCGAAGTAAAAAATCCGGTCATAAATTTTCTATTTCAATCAAGAAAAAGGCATTTTCAGCTCCGTAGAAGCATTTTTTGGGGTAATTAGGGGGAAAACAGGGGCAAAAACAGCCCTTTTATGAAGAGATACGCCCCGAAAGAAAATAAAAAAGGCCGACATTTTTTAAGCCGACCCGAATAAATATATTTACAAGTATAAAAACTTATTCTACAAGTCTTTCAACAACATTTCCGTACTTCGATAATAGGTATCCTTGGCCTGCACCAAGACTTCCCACTGCTTCTTGAACTGATTGGTATGGTCCACCTTGAAGTTTTCGGAACCTTCGTTGTCGATGCGTTGCAATACCACCTTTACACTCAGTCGCCCAATGTCTTCTGCAGGCAGATAAAAGGGCGAACCGCTCTTCTCGTCTTCCTGTACCGGATAGAGAAGATCCAAATCCTGCAACTCGTAGAGAATCTCCTTTACCATACGGATGGGGATGCGGTGCAAACGAGCCATTTCTTCGGCCGTATAGGGGCGTTCGCCGGCAGCAAAACGCTTGCAGATGGACGACATCAACAGGATGCAAAGGAAATCGTGGTAGCGGCGACTGACATTTCTTGCATCTTTCTCGAAATTATAGTTTTCCACGTTCTGACTTGCATAAGTGAGCACCGCTCCAAAGAGACAGATGCACCAAGAAATGTGAGTCCAAAGGAGAAACATGGGGATTGCGGCGAAACTTCCGTAAATAGCGTTGTAGCTCGACACCCATATCTGGCTGTTGATGTAGAAATATTGGAGAGCCTGAAACGCCACACCCGCCACAATTCCGGGAAAGAGGGCGTTGGCAAACTTTACCTTCGTATTGGGCATAAAAATATAGAGCGCAACCAACATCATGGAGGTAAAAACAAAAGGAATGGAACGAACCAGGAAACGAAGGAAAGGAGCCATCAACATGTATCCTTCCAAATCTTTCAACATGGTGGTCATAAACACCGAAAGACCACCCGAAACGACCAACAACACAGGAAGTAAAAGAAAAATGGAGAGGTAATCCGTAATTTTACGGAAAAGACTGCGCGGGGTTTTCACCTGCCAAATCTGATTGAAAGCCCGCTCGATGTTGCCCGTCAAAGTGAGAACCGTCCACAAAAGCATCACCAAACCGACTCCGATGAAGATTCCGCTACGTGCATGCTGCAAATACGAATCTATCAATTCCAATAACACCTCTATGGCAATCGTCTGCCCCTCGAACCCCTGACGAAGTTGGCTTTCCAGCAACGCATCGAAGCCAAAGCCCCGGGCAATGGCAAACAAGATGGCCATCAACGGAACGATGGAAAGCAACGTATTATAAGTCAATGCTTCCGCTTTGGTGATAATACGGTCGCGCATAAACTGCTGAATAGATAGAATGGTCACTTTCAAAAGCGTGTACCAACGATAGGTGAGGGGATTTTTCAAATCGCTACGGGTGACGCGCCAAATCTCTTCGTCTAGAAATTGACGCAAGTCTTTCAAAGTCATAATCAGTTTCATCGGACTCTCTTTTTCTGCAAGGCTCTCGCAAAAGCGAAGCCTTTTTACTAAGGTTTATAACGGGGAAAATATAAAAAAGCAGTCGGCCTATAAGCCGGGTTCTGTTTCCGCACGCAAAGCGCACGGACGCCTGTCATTTATCTACGCCGATTGTCACCAATCGGCTCTAGCGGTCTACCCTCCGACATCGAACGAGCCGCCCTCCATACGCCGGTTTACATGACCTTACAGCCTCCAAGGTGCACGGCCTGCGTGTCGCCACACAGCCGGTGAGCTCTTACCTCACCTTCTCACCCTTACCCCTGAAAACGGGGCGGTTATTTTCTTCTGCACTACTCAGCCCTCACGAACTGCTTTCCGTTAGGAAGTGGAGCGCCCTGTGCTGCCCGGACTTTCCTCTTGCATCCTCACAGATGCCAGCGACAAGCCGGCCGACTGCTTTCGGGGCGCAAAGGTAATGAAATTCGCGAAACCGAAAAAGAAATCTCAAAAGAATGTAAAAAAGAGGGGATGCGCGTTTAATGCCTGTTAAGGAAACAAGTTTCAGTGTTAAAAGAGAAGAAAAAAGACGGAAAAGCTGATTAACTAATACTTTTTGTCTATACATTTGCAGTCGAAAAATGTTAAACCAAAACTGCATTTTAACAAACTAAACAACTTTAAGATATGAAACAGACAACTAAAACAATTGGAAAAGTAGCCGCAATCGCTCTGTTAAGCTCAGCTGTTGCCGGCATTACAGCCTACAATTTACGTCCCGAACCCGCAACAGGAAACGAGAGCTTCAGCGATTTGTTTCCGCAAAGCGTACAAACCATGCCCACCGCATTCAACGGAGTGACCGGACAACCGGTAGACCTCACAAAAGCAGCCGAAAGTTCCATTCATGCCGTTGTACACATCAAAGCAACCCAACTGGGTAAAGTTCAAACAGTTCAAATGCAGCCGGACATCTTCGACTTCTTCTTCGGAGACGGTCGCGGACAGCAACGTCAGGTACAGACCCAACCGCGCGTTGGCTACGGCTCGGGAGTCATCATCTCGAAAGACGGATACATCGTTACGAACAACCACGTCATCGAAGGGGCGGACGAAATCAGCGTGAAGCTGAACGACCACCGCGAATTCAAGGGACGCATCATCGGCACGGACCCGGACACCGATTTAGCACTTGTTAAAATAGAGGAGACCGACCTGCCTACTATCCCGGTCGGAGATTCTGAATCGCTCAAGGTAGGCGAGTGGGTATTGGCCGTAGGAAACCCCTTTAACCTCACCTCGACCGTAACGGCCGGTATCGTCAGTGCCAAAGCACGTACCTTGGGAGTATACAACGCCGGAATCGAATCGTTTATCCAAACCGATGCCGCCATCAATCAAGGAAACAGCGGAGGCGCACTCGTAAACGCCGCCGGTGAATTAGTGGGAATCAACGCTGTGCTTTCATCACCCACAGGAGCATACGCCGGATATGGATTTGCCATACCGACCAGCATCATGACCAAAGTGATATCGGACTTGAAACAGTTTGGAACCGTACAACGCGCCTTGCTGGGAATCAAAGGAAACTCCATCGGAGAAATGTTTACCGAGGAACATAAGAAAAAAGCCGAAGAACTCGGCGTAGTGGACGGAGTACTCGTAGCAGAAATCGTTGAAGGTGGCTCGGCTTCCGCCGCAGACATCCAAGTGGATGACGTGATTATCGGAATCGACAACAAAAAAATCAAAACAATGGCCGAACTGCAAGAAGCGCTGTCGAAACACAGCCCGGGAGACAAAGTGACCGTGAAACTCGTTCGCGACAAAAAAGAAAAAGAGGTGAAGCTCACCTTGAAAAATGCCCAAGGAAACACCAAAGTAGTGAAGAACGTAGACATGGAGCTACTGGGAGCTGCTTTCAAAGAACTCTCTACAGAAATGAAGCGCCAGCTGAATTTGGGTTACGGCTTGGAAGTAACAGGAATTACAGACGGTAAAATGAAAGATGCCGGCATACGAAAAGGAGTCATCCTGCTGAAAGCCAACGGAACACCTTTGAAGAAAGAAAGCGACTTGGAGGATATTCTCAAAAGCGCATCGCAATCGCCTGAACAAGTGCTCTTCATCACCGCCATCTATCCTTCGGGAAAACGTGTGAACTTCGCAGTGGATCTTTCGCAAGAATAACCATCAACTTTGACTACTTCATAACAGAAGGCGCAGAAACGGAGGTTGAGCAATTCCGTTTCTGCGCTTCTCTTTTGGGAGCGAAAAGAAGAAATTCTCCCCTTTGCATAAGAAAAAGAGAGTTTTTTAAGAAAAAATTCAATTTTATATCGTACTTTTGCGCTAGATATTCCGTTTAATAGGCATGAGACAACTGAAAATATCCAAAAGCATTACCAACCGCGAAAGCGCTTCACTCGAAAAATACTTGTCCGACATCAGCCGCGAAGAGTTGCTTTCGATCGAAGAAGAGGTAGAATTGGCCGGACGAATCCGTCAAGGCGACCGTAAGGCGCTGGAACGATTGACCAAAGCCAACCTGAGATTTGTTGTCTCCGTTGCCAAACAATATCAAAACCAAGGATTAAGTCTTCCGGACCTGATTAATGAGGGAAACGTTGGGTTAATCAAAGCAGCAGAACGCTTTGACGAAACGCGTGGATTCAAGTTTATCAGTTACGCTGTTTGGTGGATTCGACAAGCCATTCTGCAAGCATTGGCCGAACAATCGCGCATTGTTCGCCTACCACTGAATCAAGTCGGTTCGCTTGGAAAAATCAATAAAGCATTCGCCAAATTTGAACAAGAAAACGAACGAAATCCATCCCTCGAAGAATTGGCTGAAAAGTTAGACATTCCGGTAGACAAATTGATTGACTCTATGCGCGTAGCCGGAAAGCACGTATCAATGGATGCGCCTTTCGCCGATGGAGAAGAGAACTGTCTATTGGACGTCATTGCCGACACCGGAACTCCCGAAACCGACAATGCACTCCAGCAAGAATCGCTCGCCACAGAAATCGAGCGAGCTCTAAGCAAACTATCCGAACGGGACAGCGAAATCATACGCATGTTTTTCGGACTCAACCAACCGGAAAAGTCACTGGAGGAAATAGCAGACCATTTCGGCCTGACACGAGAAAGAGTAAGACAGATAAAAGAAAAAATCATCAAGAAATTGCGCATGGATGCGCATTGCAATCTATTGAAATCATATTTAGGATAAAAAAACAGACGATAGAAAACTTATGAGAAAAATCCGAAACATAGCACTACTGATAGGAACTTTCTGCCTGTGTGCCGCATTTACACAACAAGAGAAGAAAACGGAAGTTTATCTCTTTGGAGTAGCCACTTCGTTCAACGACACATTAGTTCACTTTACCGACATACAAGCGATAGAGGGGGCTACCATCAACAAACACGGATTTCTGGTAGCAAGAAATCAATACGCATATCAATTAAAGAATTACCTGGAAAACGTAATGAACCTACCAGATCGGACATGTGCCGTTTTCTTTCATACGAATAAGAGTAAGCTAGAAAAGGATTACAGCAAGCTACGCAAAAAATACGTAGAGAAAAAGTCTATCAAATACGAAAGTCTGCCTACAACCACCTTTCAGTTCAAGACATTCAAACTTGAATAAAAATTCTTCAACAGAAATGAAATTTTCCAAAGTTTGGACATTCTTAGCATTGGCCGGCCTGTCGGCATGGGCTTGTGACAAAAAAGACACTCCCGTCAAAGAACCGATTCCGAAAGATGACACAGCTGAAACTACGGTATTGCTGTACATGATGGGGGAGAATAATTTGTCGTACTTCGTTCGGGAAGATTTGCAAGAGGTGACCCAAGGCATAAAGGACATGCCGGAAAACAACCATCTTGTAGTCTTCGTAGATGATGCGTCATACCCCTACATGATACATTATGAGAAGAAAAATGAAAAAACAATCTGCGATACATTGATTCGCTATACCGAAGACGTATGCTCCACCGATCCCAGAATATTAAAAGAAACGCTTAATACCGTATACCAAAGGTTTCCATCCGACCAGTATGGGCTGATTCTTTGGTCACACGGAGACGGATGGCTTCCGGCCACTCAAAAAGCACAAACCCGATTCATCGGCATAGACAACGAGACCAATTCGCCTAGTTCGAACATCGGTCCGCAAATGGAGATTGTCGATTTGGCAAATGTGCTGGCTGATTTTCCAATGAAATTCATTCTTTTCGATGCTTGCTTCATGCAATCGGCGGAAGTGGCCTACGAATTGCGCAATTGTGCCGAATATCTAATCGGCTCTCCGATGGAAATACCCGGTCCCGGAGCACCTTATCATAAAATCATGGCTCCAATGTTTTCTCCCGAAGGAATAGACGTACATGGAATCGCTTATAATTACTATGCGTACTACAATCCGGAACTAAACGGAGGCTTCTCTTCTACGTATGGAGCAGCCATCTCTACCATCTGCTGCGCTGAAATGGAAAAGTTGGCGAAGGAAACACAATTGTTCGTACGTAATTATGCAAAAAAAGAGGGAGGAATCACAGCTGATCTACTCTATCCTTACGACTTTCGAAGCCGACAATTTTATTACGACTTGGGCGATTTCGTGAAACAAACGGCTACGACAGACGAATACAACCGTTGGAAAGAACAATGGAAACGAGTGATATCGGATTGCTATACGACCCCAACCGTCTATTCGGCCTATGAAGGATATATCCGAATGGACTCCGAACGTTATCACGGCATATCCATGTATATGCCCAAAGAAGAGATCAGATATAACAGCTACAACAAAGCTTTCAAACAGACTCAATGGTACTCCGCTGCCGGATGGAATGAAACCGGATGGTAGGAAAATCTTTATTCCTCGCTCAAAATAAATTTCTCAATCACGCGAGCCACCCCATCCTCATCATTAGAACAGGTAATGTAATCGGCATGTTGCTTGATTATCGGTTGTGCATTGGACATAGCAACTCCCAAACCAGCAAACTGAATCATCGATAAATCATTGAAACCGTCACCGCAAGCTATCATCTTCTCGGCCGGTATACCAATGATGTCAGACAAAACGGCTAACGAACGTGCCTTATCAATACCTTTGGGCACTAGCTCCAGGAAATAAGGTTCAGAACGATAAACTTCGCTAGTCTCTTTCAACTGTTCACGCATCACCGGTTCCAAACGGGCCAACCGATCAGCGTCACCGACTATCAAACATTTTGGAAGAGGGAAATCAACGGCTTCCAAAAAGTTATCTACTTTTTTTGTCTCCATCACATTCAAAATTGCCTCTTTCAAAACATATTCGTCATCGGGAGTTTCAGTAAGCACATATTTGTCTCGGTAAGTTACGATGGCAAAATTATTCTCTTTGGCACAACGATACATATAAGGCACGACCGAAGAATCTAATACATTGGCATAAAGCAACTCTTTCGACCTCCAATCTATAATCTCACCACCGTTATATGCCAATACGAAACCTCCGTAACGTTCTAATTCAAGCAATTCGGCCAAAGGAGTAATGCCATAGGCCGGTCTTCCGGAAGCCAATGCCACTTTTACCCCCCTCTGTTGCGCTTCTTTCAAGACCCTTAATGTATATTGACTCACCTCTTTACGACTGTTTGTGAGCGTACCATCCAAATCCAATACCAATAATTCGTATTTCATAACATGCTTTTTATCGTTTTTGATTCCTATTTTTTATTTTGGACTGCAAAGATAAGACAAACAGACTAAAATCTCGCTTTCAGCCCTCTCTGTTCTTCCTGATTCACATACTTTTTCAGCATTTGGAAAAAGATTTTCAAGAAATTGAACGAACAATCAAGTACCGATGGACGTTCTTTTCAAAAAAGAATAAGCAAAATGAACTTTTAAGAACTTGGAAATTATGGACAGAACAAGCATCAATCGAAATGCCCGTCTCGTATGGCGAACCTTAGAGAAATACCGCGAATGGACCTACGATGAGTTGAAGGAAGCAACCGGACTGGATGACCGAGAGCTGAACGCGGCCATTGGATGGCTCGCTCACGAAGACTTGATTTACTTCGGAAATTGTCACGGACAGAACAACATTTCACTGGGAATAAACATCTATTTCGGTTGAAAAGGTTAATCCGCGTTAATCGCAACCTAAAAATATTGGAGCTTAAGGCAAAAAGCAGTACCTTTGAACTGCTAAATATTAAAAGGCCTCATGCTTCAGATAAAAGGACTGACCGTCTGTTTCAAACACGAAGAACTATTTAACGGTTTGAACCTGCACGTCAAAAAAGGAGAAATAGTTTGCATAAAAGGTCGTTCGGGCAGTGGAAAAACCACTTTGCTCCGAGCGGTCATGGGCTTTGTCCCCATAAAAGAGGGGAGCATTATCGTTGACGATACTCTGCTGACCGCACAAACAGCAGAAGCCATCCGGAAGAAAATAGCATGGATGCCACAAGAATTGGCTTTCCCCGTTGAATGGGTCAGCGACATGGTGAGGATTCCGTTCGGACTAAAAGCAAATCGGGGAGCGGAATTTTCCCAAAAGAAACTACTGGAAAACTTTGCACAACTTGAATTGGAAGAGGATTTGCTCGCCAAACGAGTATGCGAAATCTCCGGCGGACAACGCCAACGAATCATGTTGGCTGTCAGCGGCATGCTCAACAAAAAGCTGATAATTGTAGATGAACCGACTGCAGCCCTTGACAATGTTTCCAGCTACAATGTTCTGAATTTTATGCACCGCTTACTCAACAATGGGACCTCTATTCTAACCGTTTCACACGACCCTTGCTTTTTTGAAGGAAGCACAAGGGTATTTTCCTTATAAAGAAAGATATGACAACCATTGATATAAGTTATTTCAGCCTGCTTATCGGACTGCTCCTGCTTCTTATTCCCATTTATTTTTTCGCCAAATTCAAAACAGACTTGACGAAAGCTACGATTGTCGGCACGTTGCGAATGATCGTCCAGCTTTTTCTGATAGGCATGTATCTGAAATATCTTTTCCTTTGGAATAATCCGTTTATCAACCTGCTGTGGGTCTGCATCATGGTCTTCGTAGCTTCGGAAACCGCCCTTTCGCGCACACAACTCAAACGAAAAATTCTGATGCTGCCCGTTGCAATTGGTTTTTTGGCTTCGGCTATTCTTGTAGGATGCTACTTTTTAGGGATTGTTCTACAACTCGACAATATTTTCAGTACGCAATACATGATTCCCATTTTCGGTATATTGATGGGCAACATGCTTTCGTCCAATGTGATAGCACTAAACACGTTTTATACCGACCTGATGCGCGAACAGCAACTCTACTACTACCTACTTGGAAACGGAGCAACCCGGCAAGAGGCCATCGCTCCATTTATTCGCAAAGCCATCATCAAAGCCTTCAGTCCGGCCATAGCAAACATGGCTGTCATGGGATTGGTTGCTCTTCCCGGAACGATGATTGGCCAGATATTGGGAGGAAGTTCGCCGAACGTAGCCATCAAATACCAAATGATGATTATCGTGATTACCGTCACAGCTTCTATTCTTTCACTGATGATTACGCTTTGGTTGGCCTCAAGCAAAAGTTTTGATGCTTACGGACGCATCAACAATGTTTTCCAAGAAAAGAAATAAACACGATATTCCATCCTAAGAAGATTGAATTTACCTATGCAACTTTTTGATTTACAACACACGTACGAGAAGCATCCAAACACCAAGGCTTTAAACGATATTCTGAACAACAGTTCCATAAAAACAGCCTACATCAGCGGACTTGCCGCATCTGCAGCTCCTTTTGTATTCAGTGGAATAAAAAAGCCTCTGTTGCTCTATGTCTTGAACGACTTGGAAGAGGCCGGCTATTTCTATCACGACTTGATGCAAATTGCCGGAGAAGAACAAGTGCTTTTCTTTCCTTCTTCTTATCGGAGAGCGATAAAATACGGGCAACGCGATGCGGCCAACGAGATATTGCGTACCGAAGTTTTATCCAAAGTGCAAACCATACAGAGGAAAGAACAAAAAGAAAAATCCACGTTGCATATCGTTACCTATCCGGAAGCTTTGGCCGAACTGGTTGTATCCCAAGAAGAGCTTTCGGAGAAAACATTGAATTTGGAAGTTGGCGAAAGAATAGAATCAACGTCCGTTCAAAATAAACTCTTCGAATACGGATTCGAACACGTGGACTATGTTTACGAACCGGGCCAGTTTGCCATGCGAGGAAGTATTCTGGATGTCTTTTCATTCTCATCAGAATATCCGTTTCGCATCGACTTCTTTGGCGATGAAATCGAAAGCATCCGAACTTTCGAGGTGGAGAACCAACTCTCCAAAGAGCAAATGAAAAACATCACCATCGTGCCGGAACTAACCGACAGTCAACAAACCAACCGGATTTCGTTTCTCAATTTTCTGCCCTCCGAAACCATTTTGCTATTCAAGGATTTCCTGTGGGTACAAGAGCGCATTCAATCCATCAACGAAGAAACCTTCAGCAACCAAGCCATCATGGTGCAAGAGAGCGAATCAACGGGAAAACCCCTCATTCCGCCCTCGTTGATTGACGGAGAAAGTTTTATTAAATCGGCTTTGAACTTCCGCCGAATCGAGTTCGGAAACCGACCGACCGAGACCATGCAGGCCAATCTGAACTACGACACGACAGCCCAACCCATCTTTCATAAAAATTTCGATTTGGTTTGCCAAACTTTCCAACAATATTTGACTGAAAGATACCGCATTTTCATTTTGGCAGACAGCAGCAAACAGGCCGACCGATTGAAAGCCATATTTGATGAACGCAACGAACAAAATGGAGAGCTATACGCCATTCACTTCACTGCTGTAAGTCACACTTTGCATGCCGGATTTGTCGATAACACCCTGAAATGTTGCTTCTTTACGGACCATCAGATTTTCGACCGATTCCACAAATACAATCTGAAGAGCGACAAAGCACGAGGTGGGAAAGTCGCTCTTTCCTTAAAGGAACTGCAACAATTCGAATATGGTGACTATGTCGTACACATCGATCACGGAGTCGGACGTTTTGCCGGCCTGTGTCGCATTCCTAGCGGTAATTCTACCCAAGAGGTCATCAAGCTGATTTATCAGAACGAAGACGTAGTGTTCGTGTCCATCCACTCCCTGCATAAACTCTCGAAAGATAAGGGCAAAGAGGGAGAGCCTCCTCGACTGAACAAACTGGGAACCGGCGCTTGGGAACGAATCAAAGAAAAAACCAAAAGCAAAATCAAAGATATTGCCCGCGACCTTATCAAATTGTACGCTCAACGCCGACAAGAGAAAGGATTTGCTTACAGTCCGGACAGCTTTCTGCAACACGAGTTGGAGGCAAGTTTCCTATATGAAGATACGCCCGACCAATTAAAGGCTACCCAAGAAGTGAAAACCGATATGGAACGCGAACGCCCGATGGACCGACTGATATGCGGAGACGTAGGATTCGGAAAAACGGAGATTGCCATCCGAGCTGCGTTTAAGGCAGTAGCAGACAACAAGCAGGTTGCAGTATTGGTTCCGACTACCGTATTGGCTTACCAACACTTTCGGACTTTCAAAGAACGGTTGAAAGAGATGCCTTGCCGAATAGATTACTTGAGTCGCGCACGCAAACCGGCCGACATCCGCCGAATACTCAAAGAATTGAAAGAGGGAGAAATCAACATCGTGGTAGGAACCCACCGATTGGTAGGCAAAGACATTCAATTCAAAGACTTGGGACTGCTTATCATTGACGAAGAACAGAAATTCGGCGTTTCCGTAAAAGAAAAGTTACGCCAACTCAAGGTCAACGTAGACACGCTGACCCTCACGGCTACGCCCATTCCGCGTACTCTCCAGTTTTCGCTGATGGGGGCGCGCGACTTATCCGTAATTCAAACACCTCCGCCCAATCGCTATCCTATCCAGACGGAAGTGCACACATTCAGCAACGAAGTTTTTGTAGAAGCCATTAATTTCGAAATGAGCCGGAACGGACAAGTCTTCATTGTCAGTAACCGCATCAGCAGCCTGACGGAGTTAGCCAACATGATTCAACGACACATTCCCGATGCACGAATTTGTATCGGACACGGCCAAATGCAACCTGAGGAACTGGAAAAAATTGTTCTCGACTTCGTAAACTTCGATTATGACGTACTGATTGCTACAACCATCATAGAAAGCGGCATAGACATCCCCAACGTAAATACCATCATCATCAACCAAGCGCAACATTTCGGACTGAGCGACTTGCACCAATTGCGCGGACGAGTAGGACGAGGAAACAGGAAAGCGTTTTGTTACCTCGTAGCTCCACCACTTACGACTCTCAATCCGGAATCACGCCGAAGACTGCAGGCCATTGAAAACTTCAGCGATTTGGGAAGCGGCATACACATAGCCATGCAAGACCTCGACATTCGAGGAGCCGGAAACATGTTGGGAGCCGAGCAAAGCGGATTCATTGCCGACCTCGGATATGAAACCTATCAGAAGAT
>JAFUNW010000229.1 GCA_017472905.1 Bacteroidaceae bacterium | reverse complement strand
CTGATTAAGGGTGTAATGGCGTCTATCGATTGTCGGTAGCGCATGTAGTCGTCATAAGTGACGTCTATATAAAACAAGTACTCCCACTCCCGTCCGATTATGGGGAGCGATTGTATTTTTGTCAGGTTGATTCTATAGAAAGAGAAGATGGATAGCACTTGCGAGAGACTTCCTTCGCTATGGGGCAGGGAGAAGACAATGTTTGCCTTGTTCGATTGTTTGTGATTGCGCAAGTCGTCTGCTTTCCAAGGGTCGCTGATTACGAGAAAACGGGTGAAGTTATGCTTGTTTGTCTCAATACCTTCTTCCAAGACTTTCATGCCGTAGAGAGGTGCGGCGAACTTCGAGCAAATTGCGGCATGCCCTTTCATTTGGTTTCGGCTGATATATTCCGCACTTCCTGCCGTATCTTCTGTTTCTACTATTTTTAGTTTAGGATGTCTGTTCAGGAAATCCCGGCATTGGGCCAGTGCTACGGGATGTGAGTTTACTTCTGTTAAATCGTCCCAATCTTCATCGGGGAGACAGAGCAGACTGTGCGAAATGCGCAGTTTGTGTTCTCCAACGATGGTTGCTCCGCTTTCTCTGAGAAGTTCATAGTTGTGCAGCAGACTTCCGGCAATGGTATTCTCGATGGCGGTCATTCCGATGACGTTGCTGTCTTGTTTGATGTGTTCAAACACCTCTTCGAATGTGGGGCAGCAAATGAGTTCTATCTCCTCGTTTTCGAAATATTGATGGGCCGCAATGTCGTGGAATGAGCCTATCATTCCTTGTATGGCTATTTTTTTCATCTTTATTCTTTTCTTCTGTTATAATAGAAAGTCCCGCTTCGTTTGGGAAGCGGGACCTTGTTTTTTTTATTGTTTTTTTGTTTGTTCTGATGTGGAATCAAGCATACACAAACTCCCGCTTCACTTTGTTGCTAAAGTAAAAGTAATAAAAGAAGTAGAAAAATGTGTTATATAATGCTTTCATTTTCTATTGTTATGCTTTAATCGGTGGCAAAAGTACAATATAATTTTTAAATTGAGTAATTAAATGTCACTTTTTTGCGCCAAATCATGAAAAAAAGAGCTTATTTCCCGTAATTAAACTTTCCCGATATATTTTTTTCGATTTCAGGTTCCAATTGGGTGGCTTTTTGGTAATCTTCGATGGCCTCTTTTTCATTTCCTGTCAGTTGCTTTATTTTTCCGCGTAAGTAGTATGCTTTTGCATACTCCGGCATGAGTTCGATTGCATCGTTTATGATTTTGAGTGCCTGATCCGGATTGTTGTTTTCGAGGTGTGCTTTGCTCCAAAGCAAATAGGCTTCTTTTTGGAAAGGGTTTGTTTTGATAACTTGGGAGCATTGGTCGATGCATTGGTTGTAGTTCTCCTGTGCGAATTCTATTCCGGCTGTCAATAGTAGGGCTTCTTCTTCGAGTCCTTTCTGTGCTTCGATGATGTTGCCTGTGTCTTTTTTGGCTTCGTTGGCATCTCCCATTTCAAAGAGGATTTCGGCTCGCTTTAATTGTGCTTCGCACATGTTGGAGTCGGCGTTGAGTGCTTGTGTCAAAGCGGCGATAGCCATGATGAGGTCTCCTTTCGAATACAATATCACACCTTTTATATATAGGATATTAGCGTTTTGTGGTTCCAAGGCGAGGGCGGTTTCGCATGTGGCCAGCGCTTCTTCATATTCCTTGAGTTGATGTTGAATTTGCGCCAGTTCAAGGTAGTGACTGACGTTTTGCGCATTTTGTTCAGTCAGCTCCCGATAAAGGTCTCTAGCTTTTTCTACTCGCTCGGTATTGGCATAGATTTTTGCCAGTATGCCAATGGATTCCGGCTCTCTTTGCAATTGCAGTGCCGATACTAAACATTGTTCGGCGTAGTCGATGGCATTTCTTTTCAAGGCGCGTATCCCGTCATATTTGAGGATGTCGAATTTTTTTCTTTCTTCTTTTGCTGCTTTTTCTTCCGGAGTTTCCACTTTTCCGGTAAAGATAGATTTAATATAGTCCCACATTGTTATTTTGTAATTTAATGATTGGTTTTTGTTGTTGAGAGTTAAAGTTTGTCTGTCTCAATTCTCTGTTTTCTCCTTTTTTCGGTAGATCTTTTCTCCTTGACGTATGATTTCTCCGTTTTCGATCATGAATTTCACGATGTTGAGTGTCTGCTCGTAATTGCAGATTTGGTAAATCCGCTCTTGCAATTGTGGTAAAGTGGTTTCTCCTTTCTCTTCGAGCAGTTGGTTTATTTCGCCGGCCACGTCTTCGTACAGTCCGAATTTGCTTCCTGAGGGATGTTTGGCAAGACATACGTCACATTTCCGGCAGTTGTTTTTGTTTTCTTCTCCGAAATATTGCAGCAACATTTTGCTTCGGCAGGTTTGCTCTTCGGAGATGTATCGTATCATGGCTTTGATTCGCTGTTCATACCGTTCTTTTCGTTGTTCGTAAATCTCGGGGGTGATACGTATGCGTTCGGCTTCTTCTCTTCGCCGGGTATATCGTATGAGGGGGATGTTCTTGTGCGGAATGTAGTGTATCACCCTTCGATAACTGAGCGACTTTAGTGCTTCATAGACTTCTCTTGGTGAAAGTTCGGTTTCTTCGGCCAATAGTTTCTCATCGATGTATGCGTAGTCGGAGAATAATCCGCTATAGAAGCGTAGGAGTGTTCGTATAATTCGGTCGTCTGTTTCGTTTTCGCGCAGGTCGTATAACTCATCGCGGCGGATGGTGAACAT
>JAFUNW010000228.1 GCA_017472905.1 Bacteroidaceae bacterium | reverse complement strand
TAATCAAAATTTCATTTGATCGTATTACGTGGAATGTGGTAGATGTGCTATAGTCGGATAAAATGATTGCTTTTGCACAAAAGACAAAAATAATGTCTCTATTTTATCAAGAACTGAATCTGATGTAATTTTAAACATCAGCCCTCTCATAATCTTCCCAACCGTTCTTCTATCAATGACTTATAAGTTTCTTTCAACTTTTCAGATAGAAATGAGGATTCGATGATGGAGAACCACTTTTGTTTATACCTATGAAACTTATCGAGAATGTTCCTTGAGACGTTTGAGGATATTCCACTTTGTTCCATTGCCTCCAAAAAATCAGATTTGCCGAATCCACCAATCACGGCGTCATCATCTATTCCATATCCCATAAGTGGCATTGCCAATTCATCTTTGTCATCAATGCCGGTTAAAAGCACGGCAAGCAGGTCGTATGCCGGAGCAAGTATATAGCCATTATTGGATGTTTCAATTAAAGAGAAGTTCTTACAGTGCATATCGGAGTTTCCTGTTATCCATGAAAAGATGACAATCTCCCAAAAGCGTTGGACATCAAGAAGTGGTGCCGAGGAGTGTTTGCGGACAACCTCAGCCAATTGTAGGTATGCCCCACGATATTTATGTTCGGTCAAACGGTTGGTCAGCTGGCACATATCCAACAAGGAGTGTTTGCTGCCGTCTTCTCCGCGATCTATTCTGCGAGTAATATAGGCTAATTCTCCGTCACTCATTCTTATTAATCCATGAGGAACGGTGGAGATGCCTGCGCTTTCTGCCATTCTCATAGTGACATCTTCAAGTTCGGGCATGGAATCGTATTTGGGACTCTGCGGTTTCAGAATATAGTTCCCCCATAACCCTACGATAGTGAGTTTATCGGCTTCATTTTTTTCTCCTCGGTTGAGTTCTAATGAAAGTTTGGCCTGAACACCCGTGACAGAAGAATTGGACTTCAGTACATTCAAGGCGAGAACAGCTATATTATCTCGCGAATAAGGTAATATGGGAGCTTGTCGGTTACCGAATAATTTACGTGCACATGCTGAATGGTAATCAACTTCACCTTCTTTTAAAGGACGGTAGCAGTAGAGGCATTTGTTATTATTTATCTTCTCCATAGTTTCTTACACTTATATTACCAATACAATCCTTGCAACAAGCCAATAGTAATGACATCCTATCACGAGGGTCTATTTTCCATGTGTTTCGCACGATGTCCAGCATCCAACCTTCGGGGATAAGACCATCGAATACAGGAAACATGACCTCTTTTTCAAAACTTTCTGATTGCAAAGGCATAGTGGGACTCAATGCTTTGGCTTCGGTACGTTGCAGATAATCTGTATCGTATGTAAAATGGAATCCTTCGACATCCTCCGTCAGGATACCGCAAAAGGTGTCATCTATATATATATATGCTCGTTTCATTTATGGTCACTGATTTTGGATTTTTACCGGTTGCATTTCTTCGCCGAAGAGTGCAAGCACTTGATTTACTTTATCCATCTGTACGGTAGGTTTGTTCTGTTCTAATTCGCGAACGAATCTGATACCTACGCCGGCTCTTTCTGCCAATTCAATTTGGCTGAGGTTATATAGCTTGCGTTTTGCGCGAAGGTATTCTCCTATATTCATGTTCCTTATACAAATTATCAACCCTTACGGGTGTATTATTTACAAAAAGAAGTAAAATCAACCCTTTCGGGTACAAAGGTAGTGATTTAATTCTGATTTTACACCCGAAAG
The DNA here is from genome assembly GCA_017472905.1 of Bacteroidaceae bacterium. Taxonomy (GTDB): domain Bacteria; phylum Bacteroidota; class Bacteroidia; order Bacteroidales; family Bacteroidaceae; genus Phocaeicola_A. Next base: position 1,294 of record JAFUNW010000228.1, on the reverse strand, counting down.
GGAGGATTTTTTTGTTGAAGAAGGCTATTTTTTGCTCATACATATTCATACTCCATTATCTATAATATAATATAGTATAGGGATTATCGGAATAAATGATTGCCTTTGTATCCTTACACTAAATTAGTCGTCATGAATAACCGTATAGTAGCTTACTTTAGAAATAAAGAATACCGGAATCAGACGAATGACCTGGCCTAAATTAAGAAGTCTTAAATTCTAAGTTCACTAAACATAAATACCTATTTCTTTGGCTTGCGTAATAGGATTTTGTATCTTTGCACTTATTTTTGATTTTATACATCATTTAAACATTGCAAAAAATGAAAAAAACGTTAGTTGATTTGTTTGAAAACTCAGTAAAACAATATCCGAACAATACTTTTTTGTTGGAGAAGACAGGAAAGGAATTCGAACCTACGACTTACCTTCAAGTAAAAGAACAGGTTTATCGTTTGGGAGCCGGTTTGCAGGCTTTGGGCGTGAAGAAAGGAGATACAATGGCTTTGTTGAGTGAAGGACGCAATATGTGGGTGATAGGTGAGTTGGCTATGTTTTATGCCGGTGCAGTGAATGTCCCTCTAAGTATAAAGTTGGAAGAGAGTAACGACCTTTTGTTTCGTTTGATTCATGGTGATGTGAAATTTGTGATGGTGAGTGGTACGCAATTGAAAAAGATACGTGCTATCAAGGAACAGTTGCAACAGGTTGAGAAAATCATAGTGTTTGACGAACAGCAGCAATATGAAGATAAGGAAATCGCTCTTTCGGAAGTGCAGGAAATGGGGGATGCGTTCTTGGCTTCGCATACGGAGGAGGAGTTTCTGCAAGTAGCCCATTCTATACAGAACGATGATTATGCCACGATTACTTATACAAGTGGTACAACCGCTGACCCGAAAGGGGTTGTTTTGACGCATCGGAATTATACCGCGAATGTGGAACAGGCTTTGACATTGGTTGATATAAACGAAACTTGGCGTACATTGATTATTTTGCCATTGGACCATTGTTTTGCCCATGTAGTCGGATTTTATATCATGATGTCTGTGGGTGCTACGGCGGCTACGGTGCAAGTGGGACGTACTCCATTGGAAACATTGAAAAACATTCCGTTGAATATACGGGAGGTAAAACCGCATTTTATTTTGAGTGTGCCGGCATTGGCTAAAACTTTCAAGAAGAATATAGAGCAGGGAATTCGTGCCAAAGGAAAGACGACTCTTCGTCTGTTTAATTGGGGACTGAAAGTTCGTCAGATTTATTTTGGAGACAGCAATCTGGACTTTAAGGG
>JAFUNW010000227.1 GCA_017472905.1 Bacteroidaceae bacterium | reverse complement strand
GTTTGATGAAACATTTTAATACTGAATATCCGAATAAGTATTGGCTTTGTCCATCAGATTCAGGTTTGGCACGTTGGTCTGATCCTGTATTCAATCCGGGTGCTAGTACGGGAGATTCTCGTTTCGAAGCTAATTTTACAGAGACTGTAGCTGGTTCGAATGAATATTATGTATCAACCTATGTTCGCGATACTCAGTTGCCTTATCAAGATGATACTTACATATATCTATTCCGTGCAGATGAATATCATTTCTTTATGATTGAAGCATTGAATAATTTAGGACGTTATACAGAGGCGGACGTATTAATGAATATGGGTATCTCTCGTTATGCAACATCGGTCGGAGTAAAATCGGTAGAAGCTTGGGAAGAACATCAGGCTACGGCCAGAATCTTTACGGAATTCTCAAGTTTGTGGGTCGGAGCATTGGACGGTTCTCATAAATATTCAAATGATGGAATCCGGAATGTTTTAGGTTTGAAAGACCGTACTTTTATTACGGACGAAGAGGTTGAGTCTAACGTTGCAAAGAAAGCGAACGATTGTGCCATCGCTGATGAATATATGTTGGAGTTTGCTGTTGAAGGAAAGACTTATCCGGCTTTGATTCGTATTGCAACTCGTTGGAATGACTATTCAATTATAGCCGATCGTATTGCTCCGAAATACGGTGCTCGTTCAGCAGAAATTCATAGCAAGATTATGGCCGGAGGCTATTGGGTTCCTTGGGATTTGCAAGTCGGCTCAGCTGATGATTCGAATGTTGAAAGCGGAGAATCTTCGGGTGAAACAGAATAAGAAAACGTAAATAAATAGTGAGGTTCTTCTTCAATTTAGTATTTGGAGCAGATTACATGACAAAATGCCCTCAAAAAGTATCTTAAGATAAATAGCCAAGTATCCTAAGATAAAAGGGCAAGTATCTTAAGATACTTTGTACTTGAACTTATATTACAAGAAAAAACAGTAATAGGGATTGCTTCTTAAACTAAATTGATGAAGAACCAATAAAAACTGTTAGCCCGAAAGTTTATGGTGCAGGTGCAATACACTGTAAACGTTCGGGCTTTTTAAATAAATAAATTGTATGAAAAGAACACATATATATTTAGGTATTGCGGTTGCCGTTTCCTTATGGGGATGTAAACCGTCAGAGAAAACTCCGATAGATCGTGATGCATTGTTGCAGCGTAACAGCCCGAATGTGATTGCATTTGATTCTTTGTCATCTTTATCAGTCGGCAACGGTGGGTTTGCTGTAACGGTGGATGCAACAGGTCTGCAAACCTTTCCTAAAGAATATTCCAAAGGAGTGCCTTTGGGGACACAGAGTGATTGGGGATGGCACAGTTTTGCCAATCCGGAGAATTTGTTGCATAGCGAAACGTTGAAAGATTATGATTATCATGGCTGTCCGGCTCCGTATGCAGTGCAGTTTAATGAACCGGGGCGTCAGCGTGATGCGGCTAATTGGTATCGGGTGAATCCGCATCGTTTACATTTGGGTATTGTCGGATTGGAGTTGCCCGAAAGTGTGACGTTTGATGCTTTCACAGAGATTAACCAAACATTGAACTTGAAAGACGGAAAGATTTTGAGCCAATATAAATTGAATGGGAAGCCGGTAAGCGTGGAAACTGTTTGTCATCCGGAACGTGACATTCTGTCTGTTACGATTGCTGCAACCGAACCAATGGCTTTGAAGCTTTGCTATGCTTATCCGACCGGTGCACATTGTGATGATGCTTGCAATTGGGAGGCAAACGACAAGCATTCGACCACTTTGATATCCAATAGAAAAAACGATGCCATACTCAAGCGTGTTATTGATGAGAGCATCTATTATGTTGTTCTTAAGTGGGAGGGCGATGCTGAATTGACTGAAAAAGAGAAGAACTATTTCGTGTTGAACAGCAAGCAGGATACGTTGAACTTTTCATGTGAATACCGTCCCCAGCTTCCTCCTGGAGAAGGAAGAGAATTCCCGACTTATGCAGAAACTTCGGCTGCTGCAGCTTCCTATTGGAACAATTTCTGGATGAAGGGGGGTATGGTCGATTTCTCAGAGTGTACAGATCCTCGTGCTCCCGAATTGGAACGCCGCGTGGTGCTTAGCCAATATTTGATGGCTATTCAAGCAGCAGGAAACACTCCGCCGCAAGAGACCGGATTGACATACAATTCTTGGTTTGGTAAATTCCATCTGGAAATGATTTGGTGGCATCAATCACATTTCCCATTGTGGGGACATCCCGAACTGTTAGATCGTACACTTAATTGGTATCATCGGGCTGAGCCTGTAGCTCGTCAGATTGCAGAGCGTCAAGGTTTCGAGGGTATCCGTTGGATGAAGATGACCGACCCCGATGCAATGGAAGCTCCTTCTAAGGTTGGTAGTTTCCTTATATGGCAACAACCTCATTTAATTCATCTTGCTGAGTTGGTTTATCGTTCTACAAAAGATGAAGCAGTGTTGAAAAACTATTATGACCTTATTCAAAAGACTGCCGAGTTCATGTATTCATTTGCCACTTACGATTCCATTAACAACCGCTATCTTCTTAAAGGTATTATTGCCGCTCAGGAGACCTTACGTGCTTCGGAGAATGTGAATCCTCCTATGGAACTTTCCAGTTGGCACTATGGATTGAGTACTGCTCAGCTTTGGCGTGAACGTATGGGTGAATCTCGTGTAGCTGAGTGGGATACATTGTTGGCTAAACTCTCTCCGTTGGCAAAGGATGCAGAAGGCAAACTTTATTTGGCTTCGGAGGATGCAATAGACTCTTATACCAACATTCGTTTCATTTCCGATCATCCGGCTGTGACAGGTGCTTTGGGTATGTATCCTGAGAGTCGTTTACTCGACAAGGAAATCATGAACAACACCATCGACAAGATTTTCGAAGTATGGAATTGGGATGAGACTTGGGGATGGGACTATCCGATGATAGCTATGTGTGCAGCTCGTGTGGGTGAACCGGAAAAGGCTGTGGACGCATTGTTGATGAAGAACCGTACCAATACTTGTTTGGTAAGTGGACACAACTATCAAGATAAACGCCTGCGTCTTTATCTTCCCGGTAATGGTGGGCTTCTTACAGCTATGGCTGTGATGTGCGCCGGCTGGGACGGATGTACAGAAGATACTCCCGGTTTCCCTAAAGACGGAACTTGGAATGTGAAGTGGGAAGGGCTGTTGCCGATGCCGTAGTTTGATAGAAATAATATTTTGAGGAATGAGAGTTATTGTAAGCATCCGATAAAGTACAGGTATTAATATGCCCCTAATATAAATAGCAGGAATTACTCTTGACGAAGTAGTTGCTGCTATTTGCTATAGTCTCCCAAAGGAAACAGAAATTACAAAAAAATGAAGGCGGCTTCGATGACCCATGAATGTGGACGAAAAAGAAAATCTAATGTCATAAGGTGTATAAGCAAACCTGTAAAAGATACCGGATAAAGACTACAATCCTTTAAATGAGATAGAAATAAATAATAAAATAAACGATAGATGAAGAAACTGTTTTATACATTGGCGTGCGCCCTTTTAGTGGGAGGAATGGGAGTAGGATGTACTTCCGAAAAATTAGCTAATGAGCGACCGATGCGCTACCACCCCGATGGGGAAGATTTTGTGATTGTCAATGGTAACCGGCGGTTTACTCGTGCGCTGTATGGAGGACATACAGGCTTTCGTGTAGAGACGGGGGATATTCCGGAGTTTGCACTTTATTTACCTCGTATGGGGGGGAACCTTACTTTCTCCGTGAGGGTGGGAGATGTGGTTGTTCCGTTAGAGAAGTCCGATCGTATCGAGTGTCGTTATCGACCGGGTAAACGCATGTATCATATTACTGATTCACTCTTGGGCGAAGGAAATATCTGCATGGAAGTGATAGCTTTGATGGACGAAGATGCCGGAGTTTGGAAGATTTCTACCGATGGATTGCCCGAGAATACTTCTCTAGAGTGGAAGTTTGGCGGTGTGGCAAACAAGCGTTTTAGTCGCGAAGGAGACATGGGGGTTGATCGCGAAAATTGTTTTTATCTTTTGCCGGAGTATTGCAGAGACAATGAATATACTCTTGCCGGAAAGAATTTCAGTGTGAAGTCTGTTAAAAACAAGTATGGACAGCATATTGTATATGGCTTTTTCCCGGAATATTCTGTTCATCAGGTAATTGGCTTGGATGATAATCCGGAACATCCGATTCTTGTTGGTTCTTTGCCGTTGAAAGCCAAGGGGCAGAAAGAGTATTACATCATGCTCGGTCTTTCAGAAAAAGGGAATGCTGTTGACGAGGCTTTTGCTAAGGCGGAAGAACAGCGTGCTGAGTTGGCCGGACGTATTCAGTTTGTAACTCCGGACCCCTATTTTAATACGATAGGTGGCGCCTTGGCTGTGGCAGCCGATGGTGTTTGGGATGGTACTACATGGCTTCATGGTGCTATTGGGTGGCGTATGCCTTTAGCCGGTTGGCGGGCGGCATATGCCGGAGATGCTTTGGGATGGCATGACAGAGCGCGTACACACTTCAATGCTTACGCGGCTTCGCAAGTAACGGATGTTGAACCGATTTATCCGCATCCCATGCAAGATTCTACTTTGAATTTGGCTCGTGCTGCCAAGAAGTGGGGAACACAGATGTACAGCAACGGATACATTTGTCGTAATCCCAATCGCGACAACCAGATGCACCACTATGACATGAACCTTAATTACATGGATGAACTTCTGTGGCATTTGAATTGGACGGGCGATTGGAATTATGTACGTGAAATATGGCCGGTAATCGAACGACATTTAGCTTGGGAGAAACGTAACTTTGACCCCGATGGTGATGGGCTTTACGATGGCTATTGCTGTATTTGGGCTAGTGATGCGCTCTATTATAATGGTGGAGCTGCAACTCATTCGACCGCACTGAACTATCGGGCTAACCGCATGGCTTCTCGTTTGGCAGAGGGATTGGGCTTGTCTGAAAAGGCTGTTTTCTACAGAGCAGAGGCCGACCGTATTTATAAAGCCATCGATGAAACCTTATGGATGGAAGACAAGGGCGTGTGGGCCGAATACAAAGATTTGATGGGACATCAACGCCTGCACAAGAGTCCGGCTGTATGGACGATTTACCATACTATTGACAGTGAGGTGGGTACTCCGCTTCAGCGTTATCGTGCTACCCAATACATCGATAGGGAGATTCCACATATACCAGTGGTTGCAGACGGATTGGATGCCAAAGCCGATGGATTGGGCTTTGAGCAATATGCAACTATCTCTACAACTAATTGGCAACCATACGCTTGGAGTATCAACAACGTAGCTTTTGCCGAAGTGATGCATACTGCCCTGGTTTATTGGATGGCCGGTCGATATGAAGCAGGTTATCATTTGTTGAAAAGTTCGATGCTTGACGGCATGTATTTGGGAGGAAGTCCCGGAAACTTTGGGCAGATTTCGCACTATGATGTAGCTCGTGCAGAGTGCTATCGCGACTTTGGTGATCCGGTGGGAGTTGCTTCGCGTGTTTATATTCAAGGACTGTATGGTGTGCTTCCTGACCGTTTGAATGGTCGGTTGGTACTCCGACCGGGCTTTCCAAAAACATGGAAAGAGGCTTCACTGAAGACACCGGATATTGCTTATTCTTATCAAAAAGAGTCGGATGATGTTTACGAAATTCGTTTGGATAAGAATTTTGGAGTCGACACTTTGCTTCTTCAAGTGCGTGCCTATCGTGAAAAGTTGGATTGTGTTAAAGCCAATGGAAAAGAGGTTACGTGGCGTACTATTCCGGGTTTTGTAGATTACCCCATGATAGAGGTGAATGTGCCGGCGAAAGATGTCTATGAATTTAAAATAGAATTGGCTTGGAGTGGAAAACAGAACGAACCTCAAAAAGAAGCATATACTTCTGCTTGGAAGGATGTTTCGGCTGAGGCCTCTTTTTCTATTCTTGAATCGCAATTTGAGCATGTTGATGCATCCGGATTGGAGCCGGTTTCATTGGCTGCTTATGTCAACGACTCGTTGACCAATCTCTTCCAACCACGCTACTTCTCTCCACGTCCTGATCGCACAACATTGCAGATACCGGTGCAGGGAATAGGTGAATGGTGTCATCCGAAGGCAATCTTTGAATTGAACGATTCGGCTTTGCGGGTAGCTGAAACATTGAATACATCTGTGGGTGTTCCGTTTCTTACTTCGATGGATGGATACAACGTAGTTTTCACTACTTTGTGGGATAACTTCCCCTCAGTGAATACGATTCCTCTACAAGGCAAGGCTAGTCGTATCTATTTGATGATGGCCGGTAGCACCAATGCCATGCAGAGTCAAATAGAAAATGGAGTAGTACGTGTGGCATACACTGATGGCTCGGCAGATTCGCTTTTGCTTATCAATCCGGAGAGTTGGATACCTATTGAACAAGATTTTTATGATGACGGACTTGCTTTCCAATTGAAAGCAAAGCGTCCTTATCGTTTGCATTTGAAGAGTGGATTGGTAAGTCGTACACTCAGTGCAGAGTTGGGACGCGAGGAACAGAATGCAGCCCATAGTGTAGACCTAAACAGTACGGGAATTTTTGGAAATGTACTTGATGGGGGAGCTGCTACACTCTATGATATTCCGTTGGATAATACAAAAGAGTTGAAGCATCTGCAAGTTGAGGCTCTCTCTAACGATGTGGTGATAGGGCTGTTAGGAGTTACTTTGCAACGATAATATCGGTTGAATAGATAAAGTGTACATGGGGATGTGTCCGGTAAGGATGCATCCCTTTTTTTATATAATAAGGTTCTCTTCTTTTTTTTGTTACAGTCTTATTCTTTTTGTAACTTATTGATTGCTAATTGGATAATATGAAAGGAAGATTACGGCTTTGGACTGAAAATCTGCTGCCTTGCAGAAGTTTGTTTGCCGTGCAGCAGATTGCTTTTCGCCGTGCAGCAAAAATAGCTTTGCCGTGCAGCAGATTTTTCTGAGCAAGCCGCACCTTGAAACTTACAACTTGCTCTTGTTGATTTGCTCTTCTCCTTTTTTGATCGTTTCATAAGAAGTATCTGGAATACAGTTGATTGATGATGAAAGTTGATTGAATGTTTTTATGAAAGAACAGAGATGGAACATTCTGAGGAAGTAGATCTTTGTTTTAGGGATGGCTCTGAGAAATTTGAAAGTTAACAATTTTTTGTCAATTATTAAGATTCTTGTGATATTTACCTTTCCTTTGAATTTTATTGATGAATAGATTATATAAAGGAAGATTCGGGGAAGAAAACGGATCCTGATTGGGGGCGAAAGAGGAGCACTCAAAGAGATGTTTGCACATTAAAAATATGTTATATATCATGTTTGCTTGATAAATTCCGACTAAAATGAAAGAAAACAATAGTTTTTCCGCCTTTTTTTTGTTTTTCTTGGAAAAAAAGAGTAGTTTTGAGGGCTGCAACAAAGCGGCATTAGAGTATATAGTAATATAATTTAAAAACCTTAAAATAGCTTCTATGAGTTACTTGCGATTTGATAAGACGCAGATGACCAACTTGGAAGAATCATTACAGCGTGAGATTCTTCGAACTAATCGGTCGGGAGCGTATCATTGTTCCACCATTGTGGATTGCAACACTCGGAAATACC
>JAFUNW010000226.1 GCA_017472905.1 Bacteroidaceae bacterium | reverse complement strand
AAGAAAATTACCATCATTCTCCTTTCGTCTGCATTTCTTTTTGTACCTTTGTAGCATCAAGAGTTATCACATTGTGGCAAAGCAATGAAGAACTCAGAAATACGAACGGTTGCTATCTCGTTACCCAATTTTCAAGCAATCCGAATAACCGTCTAATTACAAGATAATTGCAAATTCTGCGATTTTTGTGTGAAAAAGAACAAAAAAGATGGACGTTTTGTAATGCCTATATTACAAAATATAGTACTTTTGCAGAACCATAAAAAACGTAGACATAGAAAGTTCAATATATATTATCATAGATTATGGATTTGATTAGCGAAATTATTGCTCGTGCGAAAGCAAACAAGCAACGAATTGTTCTTCCGGAGGGAACGGAAGAACGTACATTAACCGCAGCTGACCAGGTGTTGGCAGACGGAGTGGCAGACTTGATATTGATTGGTAATCCAACAGAAATCAAAGCTTTGGCTGACAAACTAGGATTGAAGAACATTGATAAGGCTACGATTGTAGACCCCGAGAATCATCCGAAGAAAGAGGAGTATGCCGAACTTTTGTGCGAATTGCGTAAGAAAAAGGGAATGACAATGGAAGAAGCCCGCAAGTTGGTGCTTGATCCACTTTATTTAGGTTGTCTAATCATCAAGGCCGGTGATGCAGATGGTCAATTGGCCGGTGCCCGTAACACGACCGGTAATGTACTTCGTCCGGCATTGCAGATTATCAAGACTTCTCCGGGTATATCTTGCGTATCGGGTGCGATGTTGATGGTGACTCAAACTCCTCAATACGGTGAAAACGGAGTATTGGTTGTAGGTGATGTTGCTGTTACCCCTATGCCTGATGCCGCACAATTGTCTCAGATAGCTGTTTGTACGGCACAAACCGCTAAAGCTGTCGCCGGATTTGCAGAGCCGCGTGTGGCCATGTTGAGTTTCTCGACAAAGGGTTCGGCTAAACACGAAGTGGTAGATAAAGTTACTGAAGCCTTGGCTTTGGCTAAAGAGTTGGCTCCCGACTTGAAGATTGACGGAGAGTTACAGGCCGATGCTGCTTTGGTTCCTTCAGTTGGTAATAGCAAGGCTCCCGGTTCGTAAATAGCAGGAAAAGCAAACGTATTGGTATTCCCTAATTTGGAGGTAGGAAACATTGGTTATAAGTTGGTTCAACGTTTGGGAAATGCTGATGCCATAGGCCCGATTCTTCAAGGTATAGCTCGTCCGGTAAACGACCTTTCACGCGGTTGTTCCGTAGAAGATGTATATAAGATGATTGCCATTACTGCTAACCAAGCAATGGCTGCAAAATAAGTAGAAAAACTTAAAGTAGAATATAGAATTATGAAGATATTAGTATTGAATTGTGGAAGCTCATCCATTAAATATAAACTCTTTGAGATGGAAACCAAAGAGATTCTTGCTCAAGGAGGCATTGAGAAAATCGGTTTGACCGGTTCGTTCTTGAAACTGACTTTGCCCAATGGTGAGAAGAAAATTCTAGAAAAAGATATTCCCGAACATACCGTTGGAGTAGAATTTATCTTCCAAACGTTGACACATCCCGAATTTGGTGCACTGAAATCGTTAGACGAATTGGATGCCGTAGGCCATCGCATGGTGCATGGTGGAGAGCGTTTCAGCCAATCGGTAGTCTTGAACAAGGAGGTGTTGGATGCTTTCACCGCTTGCAACGATTTGGCTCCTTTGCATAATCCAGCCAATTTGAAAGGCGTGAATGCTGTTTCAGCTTTGTTACCGAACTTGCCTCAAGTAGGAGTCTTCGATACAGCTTTTCATCAGACGATGCCGGCTCATGCCTATATGTATGCCGTACCGTATGAATTATATGAAAAATATGGTGTACGCCGCTACGGTTTTCATGGTACTTCTCATCGCTACGTTTCTCAACGTGTATGCGAATACCTAGGTATGCCGGTAGAGGGTAGTCGCATCATTACCTGCCATGTGGGTAATGGAGGCTCTATCTCTGCAGTAAAAGATGGTAAGTGTGTTGACACAACAATGGGACTTACTCCGCTCGAAGGCTTGATGATGGGTACTCGCTCGGGAGACATTGATGCCGGTGCGGTTACTTTTATCATGGAGAAAGAGGGGTTGAATGCAACGGGTGTGTCTAATTTGTTGAATAAAAAATCCGGTGTGTTGGGCATTTCAGGCGTATCTTCCGATATGCGTGAAGTGGCGGCGGCAGCCAAATCCGGTAACGAACGTGCACGTTTGGCATTGGATATCTATTTCTATCGTATCAAAAAGTATATCGGCGCATACGCAGCAGCTATGGGAGGTGTTGATGTGATTCTCTTTACCGGCGGTGTAGGTGAGAACCAGGCCGATTGTCGAGAAACAGCTTGTGCCGGATTGGAGTTCATGGGCGTAAAAATTGATCCTGCTGTAAACAATGCTATTCATGGAGAAGAGGCCATCATTTCTGCAGCTGATTCAAAAGTGAAAGTAGTGGTAATTCCTACTGATGAAGAGATGATGATTGCATCGGATACGCTTGCATTGCTGAAGAAATAATTTCAATCAACTAAAATAACAAGAGAAGAGGGTGTGTCAGACTGACATACTCTCTTTTTTTATGGATGTTTTGCAAGCAATGAAAAAATGTGATGATGAATGACATCGTCTTTCTAAAAAGAAATAAATTCTTGCTTTTTTTAAAATGTTTATTTCAAAGGAATATATAGGACTTTAAGTTTTTTTTGTATTTTTGCAGGCGACTCTCATAATTTTTGCTATTGATAGCAAAAAAAATAGCTTACGCCGAGCTGATTGTAGTGTAGAAAAACTATATGAAGCGGTAGAATGGGTGGGCTTTGAGAGATTGACATAAAAGGCGTTTACTGCGCTCTGTTTGAGACCTTCTGGAATCTAGCAAATTACTTGAAGTTATTGTCTTGAACTTTGCAACGGTAGATGCCCAAGGGTGTGATTACATCACGACCAGAAGTATTTTTATAGCTGGAAATCTCCCGCCTTTGGGGTGTTTTCTGTATATCAATGCCGATGGTTATAGTTAATCATATCGGCGTGGGCTCTAACGTTGTCTGTTCAACAATAATAGGCAATTGCTAGAGCCTCGGAAGGTGGAATGGACAACCAGACGGTTCACGCTATTTTTATACTAAAACTTGATTCTGTCTAGAATAAGTTTTTGCTAGGCCGATATGAATTCATCGGATAATGTACATAAGGACGAACCTGTCTTTCTAACATCGGATTTGCCTCCGATGTCTTCCCTAATACCATCTCTCAAAGAATCGTTAGGGGTGTCCACCAGAAGTATCCCTATAGTACCTTCTGATATACCCCATTGGTATGCTTTACGTGCTACATATGGCAGAGAAAAGAATGCATACGAATACATTTTATCTAAGGGTGGAACAGCTTTTTATCCCACTATTATTGAGGAAAAAATGATTAAGGGCAAACGAAAAACAGTAAAAGTTTCTCGTTTACCAAATATATTCTTTGCGTATGGTACGGAAAAAGAAATTCAGGCTTTTGTTTATGACAATGTGAATCTTCCTTTTCTTCGTTTTTATTATAAATATAGTATTACAAAGCAATTGAAAGAACCTCTTATTGTACCGGATAGACAGATGAGAAGTCTTCAGATAATTTGTGAAGCAGAAGCAAATGATGTGATAATATTGCCGGATACAGTTCAAAAATTTAGCGAAGGTGAATTCGTACGTATAACAGAAGGCATATTTGCGGGAGTTGAAGGCCGTGTAGCTCGCTTCTATGGTCAACAACGTGTCGGGGTTGTTATAGATGGATTATTGACTGTTGCTACGGCTTATGTTCCAAGTGCATTTTTAGAATATAAATAATAATATGAGAAAAATTTCTTTTAGCATGTTAATAACTTGTTTTTGGGGATTGGTGGCACTTTTTTCTTTAGTATTACCACAAACTCCAATGATGTATATCTGTTGCATAGTTGGAGGGTTGGGTATCATATATTGTATCTGTTTTCTGTGGAAGTTATTTGTGAAACCCATAGAGAGAGATTTAATTATTGCAAAAGGAAATTATTTGTGGAAAGTATGTTCTTTGGTTATTGTAATTCCTTTTTCATTAACCTTGATAATGGAAGTAGTCAATAAAGTTGATGAAAAATTTTTTTCTCCGGAAAAATTGGTTTATGATAAAGATTTGCAAGGGAATGATAAACACACCGATATTTATGAAAATGAGCCCCCTACATTGTTTTGGACTGTTTATTATCATTTTGTAGACCCCGGTAATCAACACATGGCAGCTAGAACAATGATTGGTTGTGTGTCTGCTGCTATTATAGCAATCTTGGGAATCTTTTTATTGAATGGACTACTCGTTTCTTCAATTATCGGTTGGATAGATAAACGAAAGGAAAAATGGCAAGAAGGACAGATTCGATATGGATTGCGTCATTTAGGTCGAAATCGATTTGCAATAGTTATTGGAGCGAATGAAATTTCAGCTACTGTGATAAAGAACTTGTTGACAACCAAGTCGGTAGATGATATTAATTTCAAGAGCGAAGGAACGAATAATTATGTGATTTTGCATACAAAAAGAGAGGTGCAAATGGTGCGTGAGTTCTTGTCTTCTCATTTATCTTCTGAAATGCTTGATAAAGTTATTATATACAATGGTCTTCGAGATTCAAAGAGGGAGTTGGAGCGTTTGTGTTTGGCATATTCTACTGAAATATATGTATTGGGCGAATCTGAAATATTGGATGGTGGTGAAAATTATCACGATGCTACCAATATGCAATGTGTTAATCTTATTGCTGACATTTTAGAGACCGAAAAAATAAAGAAAGATAATAATCCTCCTCTTAAAAAGAAAATTTGCAAAGTCTTGTTTGATTATCAGACGACCTTTTCTATTTTTCAATTTTCGGATATACCTTCCAATGTTAAGAATAATTTGGTGTTCATCCCGTTCAGCCGTTATGAAGCATGGGCAAGAAAAGTTATTGTAGATGGTTATTGCTACTTGGAAAACTCCCAAACTCTCATTGATTATATTCCATTGGATGGTCAAGGTTTGGAACAAGATTCTGATAAACACGTACATTTTGTCATTGTCGGAATGTCGAAAATGGGTATTGCTATGGGAGTGCAAGCCATGTTGCAATGCCATTACCTAAATTATAAAAAGACTCGTACTCGAATAACGTTCATAGATACAAATGCAGATAAAGAAATGGCATTTTTTAAAGGACGGTATTATAATGTTTTTGAATTGACACGTCATCGTTATGTAGATACGGATTGTCAGGAGCAATTATCTTCTGAATGGATAGATCCCGTTGAATCTGAAGATAGTAAATGGAAACATTTGAGTAGCAAAGGTAAAAACTTTATAGATGTAGAACTTGAATTTATTAAAGGAGAAATAGAATCAGATGGTGTACGGGAATATCTGAAACAGATTTCGAATGATAGTCAATCGAAATTGACCATTGCAATATGTCTTACACAAACTCATCAAGCCGTTGCAGCAAGTTTGTATTT
>JAFUNW010000225.1 GCA_017472905.1 Bacteroidaceae bacterium | reverse complement strand
GTCCGTATAAGAAACTTTAATGGCATTACCCAAATACTGTACGGGAGCGTTGAACTTCAAGTCGAATGTCTTCAAAGAGAATACCGAAGCACCTCTCTCCGGTGTACAGCTTTCGAGCTTCAAGAGGAAATCGTTCATTTCGTAAGCGGCAACCACTTTACCTTCCTCTCCGTCTGCGGGATAAGTCAGGATATTTCCAGCTTCGTCTTTCAATCCTTCAATCACTACGGAGAATTTCTTCGGCGGCAACGAGGTCGTTACAGCGGGGAGAGGAACAGTCACTGAAGTTCCCTCTACGGTAGCCGTAGTAATCTCGGTTTGTTCAGCAGTAGCGGTGTTCACATAGTAAACCTTGGCTCCATCAAGAGAAACTGCGCCATCGAAAGAGAATGTTGCTGATTCAGGGAATGTGCTCGGCTTTCCGCTAACGGTAGGTGTAACGCCTGTGCATGCAGTAGAAGCCAACGTATAGGTAAATGATTGGTCAGCTACGGTGTTAACGGCATAGCTCGCATCGTGAATGTTGCTGAGAGTCACTGTGAAGCTATCGCCGGCTTTCAACAATCCGGCCTCTTTCGCTGCTTTGATGGTGTCGGGCAAACTTTGCAAGTTTACGGTTGCAGAACTTGTTCCTGTGTTCAATGTTAACGGAGAGTACACTTTTTCACCTACCTTTACAGAAGCCACCAAATCGGTCAACGAAACTTTTCCTGAGAATTTGTAAGTAGCAACACCGGCTTTCGAACTTCCATAAGTCAATGCAGTAGAGTAAACTTCACCTTCGGCCGGTTGAGCGCTGTTCAAAGTAATCGGTGAATAGGGAGTACCTTCGGCAAATGTGAGGGTAACAGTTCCCGGAGTATCAACTGAAGCTGTACCGATACCTACTACGATATAAACTTCATCGCCTGCCAAGAGACCTTTGGTACGATAACCGACTGTATAGTCTTGTACCAAGTCTGAGTTGCTTGTGCTATACTTTTGGCCCTCGTTGTTATACAAGTTCAATGTCAAGCCGGACTTCGTAGAAGGAGTCACGGTAAGGATACCGTCTTTCTCGGCCTTGTAGTGTAGCCAATATGTAGCGCCGTTGTTGCGGCTTTCAGTCAAATAGTAGATTACTTCGTTTTGGGCGTTCTCCAAGGTGTCGCCTTTTACCAATTCCTCCATGACCTTTTCCTTGTAGTAGGTCAGTGTAAAGTTATTGAAGATAACCCAGTTATTAGCGACATGTCCCGGTTTTGCCAAAGTCAGCTTCAATTCACCGTCAGCACCTACGTAAGTATATACTTCGTTAAGATACTTTCCGGCTGCAAAGTCGGAAATAGCCTCACTCGTAGTATTCGGAGTCTTGTCACTGCTTCTTTCGCTGTACCACGATTTCAAAGCCACTTCTTCAGCATTCGCACTCAACGTAGCCGTTGTGATTTCATACCCGTTTTGGGCCATTGCAACACATGCAGCAACATCGCCCGAACGTTCAAACGCATTCACTGTCACTTTGTAAATACCTTCGGCCAATCCCGTAATCGTCTGAGTATAATTACCGGTAGCCTGCCATATTTCACAGTAATCTGTTCCGTATTTCGGTTGGCCACCTTGACTTCTAACACCGGTGTAAGTCCAATCACCGGCTCCATCGGTAAATTTGGCCGTTCCGATAGAAGCAGTCATATCCACAGCCGTAAACGAGGAGCCCAAAGTTGTAACGAACGCATCGGCAGAAACGCTCAATCCGGCAGCAGTCGCTACATTTTCGAGATTCCGGTTTGCATACTCTCCCACAATCTCATCGTGCTCGGCTTTGGTCTTCAGTTGCCATACGGTAGCAGCAGAAGCCTCGGTTGTAAGCGCCACAACCTGATGCAGGTGAGTACCGGCAGCCAATGTCAAGTACGAACCGCTTTGGTTTGACTTCAAATAATAGCCGTCAGTAGTCTCTTCAAAAGCAAATCCGGTAGATACTCCATCGGTATAGATGGTTGTTCCGGTTTGGAAGAGAAAGTTTTTTCCATTGTCGGCATTGCTGTCCAACACCTTCAACGAAGCATCTGTAGCATTCCAAGCTACAGGAATACCATACTTATCCACGATGGCGCGTGTTCCATAATTTTCTCCACGAGAAAGGAACATTTTAGTCGCCTCGTTATACAGATAGTATTCACCGTCTGCTTGGGCTACTCCCTTGACTGCAAATCCCATCAGGAGCACAGCCAAAAATAGTAAACCTCTTTTCATATTAAACGTTGGTTTTAAATTAAAAAAATATAATATTAATACTAAATTATTAAGGTGCAAAGGTACTCCTTTCCGTTGAAAGACCCAAAAAAAGGATTAAAAAAGAGGTTTTTTTATCCCCTTTTTTTGATTTGACAAGCCCCATACCATGCCTCCATCCGTTTATCCATCCTATTTTCAATGAGTTATTGAACACAAGAAGTCCCTCTTTTTCGCATTTGCCGGAGGCTCCCCGAAAAGTGCGGCTTGCACTCAGAAATCTGCTGCACGGCGGAGCAATTTTTGCCGTGCAGCAGACGAACTTTTGCTGCACGGCAGACGGAACTCTGCTGCACGGCAGATTTTAGGGAGCAAAGCAACGGATTTTTTCTCCGGCTTGCAAGGAGAAAAAAGCGGTATCCAAGAAGAATCTTGCCATTTGATAACAACCATCAGTCTGTAGCTACAAACTTTGCCCTGAATGACAAGAAACTTTTGAAAAACAGGAAATCCATACCCGGAAACAAAAAAAAGAGGAACTCTGCTTCGCTATCTCGTCTTTTATCGTTACCTTTGCCACAACTTCTTGCAAAAGAAACCATTATAAACGGCATATCAAACGATTTAACCAACGAATATTCATTTATGAAAAAGGTATTTCTTTTTTCAGCACTGGCATTGGCCGGACTGGCCCTCCCACAACAAACGATGGCGGAAGAGACTGACGGGAAAAAGCTCTATCTGGTTTTCACCGAAAGAGCCGAAAATACAGAAATCAGTCTGGGAAACCTTTCACAACTGACGAAACTGACGTTCGACATGAGCAAAGAGAGTCAGATTCTCAACGTTTTTGCCCAAGACGGTTCTACACAACAGTTTGACCTCGACAACGTAAGCCACCTCTACTTCAGCGAATATGCCCTCAGCATCGAGGAGACGGAGCGTGCAACCGGCAAAAACATGTATCTGCGCAACGGACTGCTCCACGCCGAAGGCGTAGCAGAGGATACTCCCCTCTTTATCTATACGACCGATGGCCGGCTCGTGAAGCAACTGACTCTCGGAAGTGAGCCGCTTTCATTGGAATCCCTTCCCAAAGGACTATACATTATCCGGGCAAACGGAATAACCCTTAAACTAGTCAAATAAAGATGAAAAAGACATTGATTACCCTGCTGGCAGCCCTGTTCTGCACGTCCATCGGTGTCGCATCGGAAGATGATACGCTCTACATCAACCAATATCGCCGCGAAAAAAAGGTTACCCCTTTCAAAGTGAGTCAAGTAGAGGAAATGAAAATAACCCGGGGAGCCAGCTACCGATACGACTCGCTGGTTGTAAAGACCCTCACCGATGAGGAATGGAAATTCAACCTGACCGCCATCGACAGCATCACACTTTATGAACCGCGCGACCTGCTTCTCAAGGAGTTGGACAATTTCAGTGCCAAAAACATCCCCACCTATACCGATGACTACTCAAGCTATTCCGGATGGGGGAACCGCTCTCGATGGAATCTGGCCAATGTTCACGACCCTACGGTCTTCAAAGCCGAAGACGGATACTATTATATGTATCAAACGGATGCCTCTTACGGAAATGCACACACGCAAGCCGGCGGACACTTCATGGCTCGCCGCTCTGCCGACCTCGTAAACTGGACCATCCTCGGCCCGGCCATGAAAGGCGATGCTCCGGCGTGGGTAAAGGATTCGTGCAATGCCGTACGTACACGCATGGGATTGCCTTTGCTGGGAAGCACCGAACAAAACAAACCGGCATTCGGATATTGGGCGCCCGTAGCCCGCAAAATCAAGGACGGGCTCTATCGCCTCTACTACTGCATCATCCTCGACAACTACATCAAAACGGGAAACATCACAGCCGGCAACGACTTTGACGGCAGTTGGAGCGAACGCGCCTACATCGGCATGATGGAGACCAGCGACCCGGCATCAAACGTATGGGTGGATAAAGGCTACGTCATCTGCAGCAGCAGCGACAAAATAAAGGGCGGATACGCCAGAAGCAGTACCAACGATTGGAACGGATACTTCAAATGGAACGCCATCGACCCGTCATTGGAAATCACCCCCGAAGGAGAACATTGGCTCATCTACGGTTCGTGGCATTCGGGGCTTTGTGCCATCCAACTTGACCCTGAAACCGGCAAACTCCCCAAGTGGCCGGGCGAACCCTGGACCATCGGAGCCGGCACCAACACCCGATACGGGAAACGGGTGGCTACCCGACTGGCAAGCAGTCGTTGGCAAGGCTCGGAAGGACCGGAAGTGATTTACAATCCGGAAACCGGATATTACTACCTCTTCATGGCATACGATGAACTTTCCGTAGCTTACAACACTCGCGTGGCCCGTTCGAAAAACATCGATGGACCGTATGTAGGAATGGACGGCGTGAACATCTCTACCAATGGGGGAGATTGCTATCCGGTAGTGACCCATCCCTACAAATTCAATCCTGCCAACGCTTCGCAAAGCGTCAGCGGATGGGTAGGCTTCTCACACTGTTGTGTTTTCCAGGACGGAAAGGGAAACTGGTTCTATAGTTCGCAAGCACGCCTGCCTGAAAATTACAACAACAACGCCTATTCCAACGCCATCATGATGGGACACGTGCGCAGCATACGCTGGACTGAAAACGGATGGCCCGTAGTCATGCCGGAGCGGTATGCAGCCACTCCACAGCCTTCTATTTCGGCCGAAGAGTTGGTAGGCACATGGGAAAACATTGACCTCTCTTACAGTTACGGAAAGCAAAAAACATCGACTACCCTGCAACTCAATGCCGATGGCACGCTCTCCGGAACTTATACCGGTACGTGGGAATACAATCCGGACGGACAAACCCTGAAGTTCAACTGCAGGACAGGACATTCGGGAGTATTGAACCTCTGCATCCAACGTGAAGTGGATTGGGAAGCCAGCCCGCGCAAAGTAACCATCGTCTACGGAGGATATTCCGCCAACGGAAGAAAAACCGTTTGGGGCAAGAAAGTAGAATAAAAAAACTCTCCCCAAAGAACCCGCAACCGTTCTTTGGGGAGATTAAGTTTTAAGAAGATATTTTTTCACTTTGCTCCGTAAGTCTGCAAAGGCAATTCGCCACGAAGTGCGCCCAACGCATTTTGCGCCAACGCACCCATCTCGTCTTCACCGGGCATCAGAACTACCGGAGCCAAAAACTCCGTTTGACGCGCCAATTCTTTCGCACAATATTCACTGTGCACAATGCCTCCCGTCAGGATGATGGCATCGACCTTGCCCAACAGCGTTACGTACATGGCTCCCACCTGCTTGGCCACGTTGTAGAGCATTGCGTCCAAGACACTCTTATAGGGTTCTTCTCCCCGCTCGGCACAGGAAGCAATGGTAATCATGTCGTTGTTCTGCAAATGAGCCGTCAATCCCCCCTTTCCATTCAACATTTTCTTGATTTGCGTCTGCGTATACCGACCACTGAAACAGAGTTCCACCAACTGATTGGCCGGAACAGTGCCTGCACGCTCCGGAGTGAAAGGTCCGTCTCCGTTTAAAGCATTGTTCACATCAACGACCAAACCTTTACGGTGAGCACCGACCGATATGCCTCCACCCAAATGGGCGACAACCAGGTTCAACTCCTCGTAGCGTTTTCCGACAGAAGCGGCATAGCGGCGAGAAACAGCCTTGCTGTTCAGTGCATGAAAGATGGATATGCGGTTTATCTCGGGAATACCGGTCAAACGTGCCTTGGGTTGCAACTCATCGACCACTTCGGGGTCGGCTATGAAAGCCGGACATCCGCACATGGAAGCAATATCTTCAGCTATAAGTGCACCCAAATTGCAAGCATGCTCATGC
>JAFUNW010000224.1 GCA_017472905.1 Bacteroidaceae bacterium | reverse complement strand
ATTGCACACGTAGACCATGGAAAAACAACATTGGTCGACAAAATGATGCTCGCCGGCCACCTTTTTCGTGGGGACCAAAATAACGGCGAATTGGTATTGGACAACAACGATCTAGAACGTGAGCGAGGCATCACAATTCTCTCCAAGAACGTATCTATTAATTATAAAGACACCAAAATCAATATTATAGACACTCCGGGACATAGCGATTTCGGAGGTGAGGTTGAGCGCGTACTCAATATGGCCGATGGTTGTATTCTGCTTGTAGATGCATTTGAAGGCCCCATGCCTCAAACCCGATTTGTCCTGCAAAAAGCCTTGCAAATAGGCTTGAAACCCATTGTTGTAGTCAACAAGGTAGACAAACCCAATTGCCGACCGGAAGAGGTGTACGAAATGGTCTTCGACCTGATGTTCAGTCTGAATGCGACAGAAGATCAATTGGATTTTCCGGTAGTCTATGGTTCGGCCAAAAACAATTGGATGGCAGAAGATTGGAGAAACCCGACCGACAACATCCACTATCTGCTCGACACCATTATTGAACATATTCCTGCTCCCAAACAATTGGAAGGAACTCCACAGATGCTGATTACTTCACTCGACTACTCCTCCTACACCGGACGTATCGCCGTAGGACGTGTACATCGCGGCACTTTAACCGAAGGAATGACCCTGACGCTTGCACATCGCAACGGCACACAAAACAAAGTGAAAGTGAAAGAATTGCATACCTTTGAGGGATTAGGACGTAAGCGTGTCAATTCTATTGGTTCGGGTGATATCTGCGCCGTTATCGGATTGGATGGATTTGAAATCGGAGATACTCTTTGTGATGCAGAGAATCCCGAACCATTGCCCACCATCGCCATCGATGAACCTACCATGAGCATGGTGTTCACTATCAACGATTCGCCTTTCTTCGGACGGGAAGGAAAATTTGTTACCAGTCGACATATCAACGATCGTTTAGAGAAAGAGCTGGATAAAAATTTAGCCTTGCGTGTATCGAAAGATGAAACGACTGATAAATGGACGGTTTTCGGACGTGGTGTGCTTCACCTCTCTGTTTTGATTGAAACCATGCGCCGCGAGGGATATGAATTGCAATTCGGTCAACCGCAAGTAATTTATAAGACCATAGATGGGGTAAAATGCGAACCGATCGAAGAGCTGACTATCAGTGTTCCGGAAGAATATGCCAGCAAAATGATTGATATGGCAACACGCCGCAAAGGAGAAATGACCTCAATGGAGACACAAGGTGACCGGGTAAACATCGAATTCAATATTCCTTCACGCGGAATCATTGGTTTGCGAACTAACGTACTTACCGCTTCAGCCGGAGAAGCGATCATGGCTCATCGTTTCAAAGATTACCAACCATATAAAGGGGATATAGAAAGACGAACAAACGGTTCAATGATTGCAATGGAAACAGGTACGGCATTTGCCTATGCCATCGACAAACTGCAAGACCGAGGTAAATTCTTCATCTTCCCACAAGACGAAGTCTATGCCGGACAAGTTGTTGGCGAACATGCCCACGACAACGACCTGGTAATCAATGTTACCAAGAGTAAAAAACTAACCAACATGCGTGCCAGCGGTTCAGACGAAAAAGCACGCATCATACCACCGATTGTATTCTCTTTGGAAGAAGCACTTGAATATATCAAAGAAGATGAATACGTAGAAATCACTCCCAAGAGTATGCGTATGCGTAAAATCATTCTGGATGAGTTGGAGCGCAAACGTGCAAATAAACAGTAATAAGGAACTGATTCATACATAAAAAAAGAGGATGCGCACATCCTCTTTTTTTATGATACCCCTATTCATTTCATTGTATTTATTCCGATTTTGTTTGAATTTCTAT
>JAFUNW010000022.1 GCA_017472905.1 Bacteroidaceae bacterium | reverse complement strand
GGTCAGAATGTTTCCGAACAGGTAGGCCGAGAGGTCGGGCATAAAGCCCGGCGATAAAAAACTGAAGATGATACCCAAAGCCATTCCCAGCGTCCAAAAGACAGCAATGGCCGAATCTTCCCGAGTGTCGTGTCGTTTGCTCAGCCATTCTACCCCGAAAGCCGACAAGACGGAGAAGAGAGCGGCTGAAAGCAGGGGAGGGATGCCTAACCAAAGTCCCAAACCGATTCCTCCGAACGAAGCATGGGTAATACCACCGCTGATAAATACCAATCTACGGGTGATGATGTATGTGCCGATGATTCCGCAGGCTATGCTGGCCAATAGGCTGCCTATCAGCGCATTTTGAAAAAAAGTATATTGCAACAGTTCCATTCTTTTCTCCTTTAGGGTTAATGCATCCGGCGTTCTCCGATGATAAGGAATACTTCGTCTTTCAATTCATTCGGCAGTTCCACATGTCTTAGTTGTAGGCTTCGTACCCAGCCGGCTACTTCCTCTTCTTTCATTGTGTAGAGGATATCGCGGAATTGTTCTGCCTGTTCGGGTGTGTATTCCTCGGAGGCAAATCCTCGATAGCGGTCCAACTCTTCGTCATCGTAGTATTCGATTTGCTTGCTTACGGCAGCTAAAAGGCTCTCTTTTTCGCACGTTTGATGCTGTCCACAACACTCCATGTCTTCGATTTGTTGGATGTCGGGATATGCATTCAACTCTCCATTCTCTATTTTTTTTCGGATGGAGCGGTTACGCAAGGCTCCCAAGACTAAGGCGATGAGCGTCAATGCGACCAGACTGATTAATAAGATGGGTATAATCATGGGGTGTCGGAGCAATAAAAGGTTATCGAGTGGTTTCTTCCAACATGAATCCGGCTTTTTTCAGATTCTCCCAATAGTGGGGATAAGATTTGCTGACCACTTCCGGATTGTTGATGTGCAAATTGCTGAATTTCAGACAGGTCGGTGCGAAAGCCATTGCCATTCGGTGGTCTTCGTATGTGTCGATGACTACGGGTGATTCGGGTTGACATTTTTCCCCCTCCCAAACGAGTGTTTTGCCCTCTTCTTCGGTCAAGCGGTATCCCAGTTTTTCCATCTCACGAATGAGGGCAGCCATTCGGTCGGTCTCTTTGATTTTCAGGCTTTGCAGGCCGGTGAATCGGAACGGGATGTTCAGCAAAGCGCAAGTTACGACAAACGTTTGTGCCAAGTCGGGTTGGTTGATGAAGTCGTATTCCATTCGTTTTGTCCTTTCTCCTCCCTTTTTTAGGGTGACACATTTGTTTTGCGGGTTGAATATGGTGCATACTCCCAGTTGCTCAAAGAGTTTGGCTACCGCACAATCTCCTTGATAGCTGTCGGAAAAGAGTCCGGGCAAGGTCACTTCAGCCTGTGGGTCTTCCATAAGTGCCATGATTTCGTACCAATAAGAGGCTGCGCTCCAGTCGCTTTCCACTGTGAAGGGGATGGGACGATAGGGTTGAGGCTCCACCACGATTTCGCGTTCGTTCATCCAATAGGCTTTGGCTCCGAAATCGCTCATCAGTCTTAGGGTTAAGTTTATGTAGGGGCGCGAAATGATTTCTCCTTCCAGTGTCAAACGCAATCCCTGCTTCATGATCGGGCCTATCATTAATAGGGCGGATATGTATTGCGAACTGACGTTTCCTTTTAGGCAGACCTCGGATTGTGTCAACTCCTTTCCTCGTATGATTAGAGGCGGAAAGCCTTCGTTTTTGGCGTATGCAATGTCTGCTCCCAAATGTCTCAGTGCATTGACCAGAATCTGTATGGGGCGTTGCTGCATGCGTTCCGTTCCGGTTATGGCTTTTTCCGTTTGGGTAGTCGCAGCAAAATATGCGGTGAGGAAGCGCATGGCAGTTCCGGCAGCCATGATATCGGCTACGGGGGCGTCTTGAGTCAGTGCTTTCACCATTACTCGGGTGTCATCGCAGTCCGAAATGTTCTCCGGCATATTAGTCGCACCACTCAGTGCATTGATGATCAACACACGGTTGCTGATGCTTTTCGAAGAAGGGAGAATTATTGTGGTTTGCATCCTTGCGGGAGCCGTCACTTTCAGTTGCATAGATATTTCTTGAGTAGTTAAATGTTATAACAAGTTTATAAATGTCGCAAAAGTAGAAATAAATCGCTTAATAAGTCCTCCTTATCATTGAAAAGAAGTTAAATGAGGGAATATTTTAAGCGCGGAAATGAAAAAAACGGTTGAAATGTTTGCTGTTTCCAAAATAAGCCATACCTTTGCAGCGCTTTTCAAAAGCATACACCGTTCGGGGTGTAGCTCAGCCCGGTTAGAGTACGCGTCTGGGGGGCGTGTGGTCGCTGGTTCGAATCCAGTCACCCCGACACAAAAGAGTCTGAAAAAGAATTTCAGGCTCTTTTTTTGTTGGGAAAAAGCTGCGATTTTTTTTGTTCGTCCGGAAATTTTTTCTGTCGGGTTGGAGAAAAAAAAGATTGTCAATTTGATACGGTTTTTCTCAGGTTTTAGTTAAAACTTCGTTAAGCTGCTATACAAAGTGCGCGTATTTCGGAAAATTTTATCACTTTTGCAAAAAGATTGGATAGCCTCTTGAACTCGACTGTTCATGAGCGGACTTTTATTTTCGAACTTGTAATCATCACAAATGAGCTTAAATTTTACCCATCTGATAGGTCGTCTGCACGACCAAAAGGAGTTGAAACGGATTGTTGTGGTCTGTCCTAACGATGTGCATACGCATCGCGTGATTCTTCGTAGCTTGAAAGAAGGCATTGCCAGTTTTATTTTGGTCGTAGAAGAGGCTTTTCCGGATGTCGTAGAGCCGATTCGTATGGAATATCCCGATCTCGTGAAAGTTTGCAAGTCCGAGAGTGTAGTGGAGGCTGCTCGTATGTCGGTTGCTTTGGTTCGCAATAAAGAGGCGGACGTGTTGATGAAAGGGACGCTCAATACGGATGTGTTGCTGCGGGCTGTATTGGACAAGGAGAAGGGACTGCTTCCTCGGGGACGTGTTTTGAGTCACGTAGCAGTGGCGCAAATCCCTTCGTACAAGAAGTTGCTGTTGTTTTCCGATGCTGCCGTAGTGCCACGCCCCCATCTGAAACATTTCGAAGCGATGTTGAAGTACGATCTTGCCGTCTGTCGTAATCTGGGTATTGACGAACCGCGTGTGGCGTTGGTTCACTGTACGGAGAAAATCAACGGCGAATTTCCGCATACCTTGGGCTATGTTATTCTGAAAGAGCGTGCTTTGAACGGTTGCTACGGTGCATTGCATATCGATGGACCGATGGATGTAAAAACTGCTTGCGATGCTCACAGTGGGGAGGTGAAAGGGCTTGATTCGCCGGTCGTAGGCAATGCCGACCTGTTGATATTTCCCAATATAGAGTCGAGCAATGCCTTTTATAAGACCATCTCTCTTTTTGGAAACGCTTGCATGGCCGGCATGTTGACGGGGACGATGGCTCCGGTTGTGCTTCCTTCGAGAGCCGACTCCGATGATTCCAAGTATTACAGCCTGGTTTTGGCTTGTACGATGTCTGAAATGCGTATTTTATCCTATATATTATAATTAAGTTATGAGAATTTTTGTGATAAACCCGGGCTCCACTTCAACTAAGTTGGCCGTTTTTGAAGATGAGCAATGTGTTTGGATGACCGGGGCGCATCATCCTTCTGTCGATTTGGCTCCGTATCATCATGTGAACGAGCAATATGAATATCGGAAAGCGTTTGTCTTGAATTTGCTGGCGAAAGCGGAGATTGAGCTACGCTTCGATGCTGTGATAGCTCGGGGAGGATTGCTGAAGCCCACTCCGGGAGGTGTTTATCCCGTCAATGAACAGATGAAGCACGACTTG
>JAFUNW010000223.1 GCA_017472905.1 Bacteroidaceae bacterium | reverse complement strand
TGTATTTCCGATTGGTTTCAGAGAATATCAAATCGTTTACGATAAACCGTCTGGTAATAGAGTCGGTCCAATAGGTCTCCGTTACTGAAATATCTGCTCCAAGCGGAGGAGTAGGAAGCGTAACTGTCGTAGAACCAAGTTTCGCGTCCATAATGGTTTTGTTGGTACCTTTGGTTGAACCCACATCTTTGTGCTGCAAATCCTGGTAAGCGATGGAGGGGATGTATTTATAATAAGAAGAAATCTTATCATACGCTTTTACCCATGCCTCGTTGGTTGGTATCAAAACGGTATAAAGGCTGTCTTCATTATCCAATTCGGCCTCCAACCTTTTTTCAACCAAAGAATTGCTGACAATAACTACGGAGTCATCGTAATGTTGTACACCGTCACGAATGTCACCTTTCACTGAATTCTCTTCGTCAAGAATAATGCTTTCGTACTTTTTGACATACGCAAACAAACTGTCGGCAGTTCCGGAAGTTTCAGCAAAATACTCATATCCGTTGTAACGGAAAGTAGTCGGATGTGACATCACATAGAGCAAACCGTTCACACACGGATAATTGAATACGGAGGGAGTAGACGCATTAGGCAAAAGCTGTTGCGCATCGAAAGAGAGATAACCCGAATTCTTATTGGAGAATTTCAGCAGCTTCTCATTCAACATATAAACAACCGTATCGTTCACATCCGTTTCGCGATGAGCATAATTGGCTATATGATTCTTCAAAAACTCTTTCTCGACTGCTTCATCGCTGGCCAGACTCAATGCCTCCATGTCGAAAGAACCGTTTACCGGAGCCCATACGGTATAAGCCTGCGGTGCATCCAAGATTTTATCGTAACCCAATCTTTGGAGAACCGATGCAAAATCCGAAAGGTCCTTGTTTTCCGAAATATTCTGCCACAAGGTTTTTTCTGCCCCAGGTTCAGTGGCAGTCGGAACCGTATTGAAATCAGAAAAGTCGGAACAAGATGTAGCGGCAAGCATACAGCCGGCCACTAACATCATCCTTAATTTATGTACATGTTTCATATCTTACTGTTCTTTTATTCTAAGTAATGATTAATACCAGTCTTCCGTATAGTCTTGACTGTTTACAATATCCAACGGAACCAATTCTAAAAAGTCAATTGAGAAACCTAATTCCGGGAAAGCAGGTAAGAGGTTCTTCAAACGAATCCAATATTCTTGATCCTGTTCAAAATGATAAGTTCCCAAAATTTTACGCATCATACTGGTACCGTATCCCTCTTCGTAACGACAAGATGCAGTTGTTGTAGTAATCAACTCTGCGGGCGAAGTAATACGAGTTTTTATAATATTATTCGTTCCACGAGAGAAACTGGCCGGAGCACGCATGTAACCGTGATTGCGCATTACGAGGTCGGAAGCCACACCATAGTCATCAAATTCTGAAGAGAAAAGATAACCGGTAGACATACGGTCAGCCTCTAAAGCCATATTCGGATAACGGGCATCGATAGGAATACCCAACGGTTGCATGCTGCTGGGGTCGGTGGAAGTACCGATATAATACTGCTGCAATCCACCGGCTGCCATCGGAGGATAAATCATACGAATTTCATAATCTCCGGTCGGAACAGGCGGTAAACGCAATGCAAAATCATTTTCTCCCCATCCGGAAAGCTGATCGGCTTCCCACGCACGCCATGCACCGGTTGTATACCAGGCAATCTGCGTCTTCGTATTATAACTTACAAAATGATCGAAATAATCCAAGGGGAAACGGGTCATGGTTCCGTCAGAACCGGACTGATTCATCGCTCCGATTTCTGTTGCTGAAGAAAAACGAATATCATTGTTTATCAACTCATACAACATGGAACCAACGTCCAAACGCAAACGCTCGTGAAGCACACCCTTCGGCACATTCTCATCATACACCAACGGACGGTCTATGCTATGAATGTATCCATTGTATGACTGAATGTTTGATTGAGCACGCCGCACCATACAACCGGTTTGACGAATCATATGCGTTTCGTCCTTTCCGAATGTACCTATTTCATCGGTCAAGGTGTTGTGCTCTCTCCAACGATTAATCCAGATGTTGCTTTGCACACCGGTGTTTTGATACAACGGTTGCCAGATTTTCATCAACGTATGCGGCAACATGGTCTCGTAATAGTCGTAGGGTTCACCACCAAATGCATAGTTCCAGTTTTCATTCGCTGTATTGCGTTCATACACCAACTTGGAAACACTCATACCGGCCTTGATGATGTGGTAACGCATGAACATGTTCACGACATTGTATGGATTGGTATAATCCGTACCGGTACTGATGGGATTGGCTGCTTTATTGGGGTAATCGTACCAAGCAGCAGCACCTCCATACCATTTTTCACATTCTCTCTTCAAATCATCAAAGGTCTCGATACCGGCCTCTTCAAATGTAGCATTGTCTTCTGCAAAAATGGTAAACTTGATTTTACATTCGGTCGGCGAATAATAGTCAGCCGTAAAGCTGGAACCCGGACGACCGGTTACATTTGCCAAATGATACTCTTTGGTCGTACCGTCTGCATTCGTTTTTACGTCTACCGACAAAGAATCTATCAATCCACATTTCTCCAATGCTTCGAAGAAAAGTGAAAACTCCTCGCGTTTTTCCAATACCTCGGTAATGCGGCGAGTCGTACGGGGAATCACCTTGTCCAGAACGTGTACATATCCGTTAATCATCTCATTGTCATACGAAAGAATCGAAGCGGTACTATTGAGACGTACCACACCGTCATCGTACAATTTGGTCATAAAAGGTGTATTCAACATGGTTGATACCTCCTTTTCGTTGTAGCTGCTCAACTCCTCGACATACGAACTCATCATGCCGGAAAGGTGATAACGGGCTATCTCTTTACAATGTTCTACGGTAAGTCC
>JAFUNW010000222.1 GCA_017472905.1 Bacteroidaceae bacterium | reverse complement strand
GTACATCCTTGTTGTACTGTTTGTCCATCAATATCCAAATGAAAGTTCATTTGTTGTATATTTCGTCCTTCTATGGGGACGAATTTCCCAAGTACAGCAGAATCGTCAAATCCTTTACATAATTCCCAAGGATGTCCATTGCTACGAAACTCTTTTTGTAGGTCTCTTGCTGTAAAGTCAATACCAACGGTAACAGCATCGTAATAACGATGGGCAAAACGCGGAGCGATGTGTTTCCCCAAACGACAAATGCGTATGACCAATTCGGTTTCATAGTCAATTTGCTTAGAGAAATCGGGTATAAAAAATGGTTTCCCATCTTTTAATAAAGCCGAATCTGGCTTCATGAAAATCACCGGTTTCTTTGGTACTATTAACGTATTATCTAATTCTTTATTGTGTGCGGCATAGTTCATGCCGATGGCAATTATTTTCATTTGTTTAAATTTAGACGATTGAACATGAGGGCTAAGTGTGCATAAAGTGAAGTGTTTTGTACTACAATGCTTTCCGGAACTCGGATTCGGAATGGTGTAAAGTTCCATATGGCTTGTATGCCACCATTTATCATCGTTTCAGTTATTTCTTGTGCAATGTTAATTGGTACGGTTAATACGCCAATGTGTACTTTTTCTTCTTTCATTTTTTGAATAAATTCATCAGTATGATAGATGGGAATATGATTGATTTCCTTTCCGACAATTTGGGGGTTGATATCGAATGCCGCAACAATTTCCAAACCGAAATGTTGCAATCCAGAGTCTGCCAGCAATGCCCCTCCTAAACTTCCTACTCCGAAAAGAAAAGCCTTGTGTATTTCCGTAAATCCGAGTATATGTTCCAATATCTCAATAAATTCGTTTATCTCATACCCTACACGAGGTTTACCGTTGACGTTGACGTAAGACAAATCTTTTGAAATCTGTGAAGAATCCATTCCGAGTTCTCTAGCTATTTGGGTAGACGAAATGTAAAGTTCTCCGTTTTCTTTCATTAATCGTGCATTTGATAAATACCAAGGTAAACGCCGAAGAGTTGGTTCAGGTATCTTATCCGTTGTTTTAAGTGAATGTATATTCATATATAAAAGGATTCAAACTCTGCAAAATTACACTTTTTTTTGAAAAAGAACTTCTTGTAGATAAAAAGATATGTAAAAATAGCATTTCTACTCTTTTTATTGTTTATATTTGCGCATTATTAACTAAAAGAGCATTTTTTATATGGCTTTTTACATAAGGTTTTTTCTGTTAAACAGTTTGTGGTTGTTGTGTCTTACTAGTTGTATATCAAAGAATGGAAACACAATGACAGGAAGTCAAGATTCAATCGTAGTGAATCCGACTAATCCTTGGATGGCATTGGAGAACGTGGAGAATCAGGTTTTACCGACATCTTTTCCTAGTCGGGTATTTCATATTGTGGACGATTATCAAGCCCAAAGAGGGCAAGATATATCCCAATTGTTGCAACGAGCTATCAGTGATTGCCATCGAGCGGGTGGAGGAATGGTGTTAATACCGGAAGGAGAATATTATACGAAAGCGATTCATTTGCTTTCCAATGTTAATTTACATCTTGAAGAGGGGGCGATATTAAAGTTCTCTACCGTTGCTGCAGATTATGCACCGCAAGTTCCAACCCGTTGGGAAGGAATTGATTGTATGGGTTATTCTCCACTTGTTTATGCATATCGTCAGGAAAATATAGCCATTACCGGAAAAGGCATCTTGGATGGACAAGCATCGTGGGATAATTGGTGGAAATTACGTGCAAGAACCTCTGCAGAAGATAAAGCGAAAGGAAACTTTATGGGAAAGGAGAAATTACACGATTATGAGAAAAAAGGAACGTCTATTGCCGATCGTCTCTTTTTTGAAACAGACGAGTTGCGGCCGCAATTTATTCAGTTTTATCAGTGTAATCGAATTTTGGTGGAAGGTGTTACCTTAAATAATGCACCGTTTTGGCTCTTGCATCCCTTAATGTCGAAAAATATAGTAGTGCGTGCTGTCGTTTTTGATAGTCACGGGCCCAATAATGATGGTTGTGATCCGGAATCGTGTGAGAATGTAATTATAGAAGATTGCATATTCAATACAGGTGACGACTGTATAGCAATAAAATCCGGTCGGAACAATGATGGCCGTGCGTGGCAATTGCCTAGCCGTAATATCATCATTCGGAATTGTCAAATGAAAGACGGGCATGCAGGGGTTGCCATCGGTAGTGAAATTTCAGGTAGTTGTTATAATGTCTGGGTCGAGAATTGTGTAATTGGTAGTTCGGAAATGGATCGTCCTTTCCGTATAAAATCAAATGCTATTCGTGGAGGTATAGTGAGTGGCTTTTATATTCGTAATGTTGACATTAGTGAGTGTAAACAAGCTGTATTGAAACTGGAACTAAAATATGAAAAAGTGACAGAAGGGCCACACTATCCTCTGTTTGAAAATATCTTTTTGGAGAATGTTATTTGTAAGAAAAGTCGTTATGGAATATGGATTGATGGCTTGGAAAAAAATATTTGCGTGCAGAATGTCCGATTGAAGAATTGTGATTTTGTAGGAATCTCTGATAAAAATCTGAATTTAATTGTCGGAGCAGAAAATGTAAAGTTTGAAAATTCATTGTTTAATGGTACGTTACCGGAAATAAAAAAGTAAGAATAAAGTAAGTATAATATGAAACATGTATGGATGAGTGCCTTTTTGGGAATGTTTGTCTCAACTACAATGGCACAGAAAATTGATTTTAATTTATCGGGGCAGAATGTAAGTCAAGTTAATGAGACGGATTATATACCTTGGGCTGTGGATAGAACCACGACCAGTCAATTAACATTGGATAATGGAGTGACGATTGAGTTGAATATGGGAGGCGTTAGTGGACAGACGCTGAAATCAAATTGGTGGAAGCAGGCTGTGAGAAATGAAAACTCCAGGCTTATTGGCGACTGTGTCTCGGTCTATGGATTGGATGCAGACGGTAATACTCCTGTTTTGACAGATGTCTCGACTACACTAAATTTAGTTCTGACCGGTCTTTCTGCCGGTGAACATTCGTTATTGGCCTATCACAATGTAACGGATGGCAATCAAACCAATCCTGCAAAAATCAACGTGAGTGTCAATGGTGAATTGGTGTTGATCGGAGTCGAACAATCTTCGCGTGAACTTTTGCCTTCTGCTTCCGGACAATCATACGTTAAGTTTACTGCTATAGAAGGAGAAAAGGTGACAATCAGTTATACTACGGTTCTGGAAGAAGGGGAAACTTATACAACAACCGGTGTCTTTTTGAATGCGTTAGTATTTGATATGCCTAATCCAAAAACAACGGCATTGGATCCTTATCCGGCAAATAATGATATGCATGCGGATGGAGATAACGGTGTTATAGAATTAAGTTGGACTCCGGCAACCAGTGCGGTGAAGCATCATGTATATGTAGGAACTTCCAAGGACGAGATGAAAGAAGTGGCTGTTACTACAGAGGGAAAATATAGTTTGACGGATGTCTATTCCATGAATACATACTATTGGAGAGTAGATGAAGAAGATGCCGAGGGAAATGTTTATCAAGGAGAATTTTGGAGTTTCCGTCCTCGTCAGTTGGCTTTTCCGGGAGCAGATGGATATGGTCGTTTTGCTACCGGTGGACGTGGTGGTTTAGTTTATCATGTAACATCTTTGGAGGATGATGCCAACAATCCTCAACCGGGAACCTTGCGCTATGGATTGACGAAAGTTTCTGGTCCACGTACTATTGTATTTGATGTAGCCGGCGTCATTACTTTGCAAGATCGTTTGGTTTCTTCTGATCCTTATGTTACCATTGCGGGACAAACGGCTCCCGGTACAGGTATCATGTTGCGGGCAAAAGCATTTGGTATGGCTAATGAGGGAATTACTCGTTTCTTGCGTCTTCGTTTAGGTGGAGCAGATGGTTGGGATGGCGTTTCCGGTAATGACAATACAAGTGATGGTATGGGTATGGCCGGCAATAACCATAGCATTATGGATCATTGTTCTGTCGGATGGACCATTGACGAGGCTTTCAGTTCACGGAATGCTTTGAATGTAACGTTACAGCGGACGCTTATCAGTGAAGCGTTGAATGTTGCCGGTCATAATAAGTATGAAGCCGGGAAGGGACATGGATATGCTGCAACGATTGGAGGAGACTATGGAAGTTATCATCATAATCTTTTAGTACATAATGAAGGACGTAATTGGAGTATGTCCGGTGGATTGGTCGGAGGTGCTTATGCAGGCCATCATGACATGTTTAATAATGTATGTTATAATTGGAGAAGTCGTACGACAGATGGAGGAACTCATCAAGGTCAGTTTGTGAATAACTATTATAAAATGGGGCCGGCCACAACATTGACCTATCTTCTTACTGCCGATTTAGAGGGGACCGGTAGTGGTTCACAGTCTTATTACGTAAGTGGTAATATCCGTGAAAACCTCAATGGAACGTTGACGGAAGATAAAGAGAATGTAACCTATCGATACAAGCTGTCTGGTGGACAACAATTGAATTGGGATGTCTTTGTTGACAAACCGTTCTTTGAATCATATGCAACAATTGAACCGGCGAAGTTGGCTTATAAGACTGTATTATCGGATGTTGGTTGTAATCAGCCATTCTTTGATAATCACGATACTCGTATGGTGAAAGAAACATTAGAGGGTACTTATACTTATAAAGGTAGCCGAACAAATTATCCGGGTTTAATTGATAAAGAAAGTGATTCGGAAGGTTTTTCAGGACTTAATATTGTAGAAGAATATCGTGCTGCCAATTTTGATACAGACCAAGACGGTATGCCTAACTGGTGGGAAGTGTTGAAGGGTTTGAACCCGGAACTTGCAGATAATAACAAGGATGAAGATCGCGATGGATACACGGCACTAGAAGATTACCTGAATTGGCTGGCTGTGCCTCACTATACGGTTCCGGCAAGTATTCCAACTAGTATTGATTTGTTGACACTTTTTGCCGGTTTTGACAATGAACCGTCTTTCGAAGTCGTTTCGAATGAAACCGGTGTAGAGTTTGAGGTTGTTGATGGCATGTTGCTCATCACTCCACGTGAATCTGTTGATGCATTGTATTCCGTTCAAGTGAAAGCTACGGACAAAGATAATGTAGGTAGTATGACCCGTTTGGTGAATTTCTATGCAACGACCGATCCTTCCGGTGTAACGATTCCCCTGTTTACAGAAGATGAGAATACTAGTTATCGACTTTATACTGTTGGGGGCGCTTTTGTAAGAGATGGTAAAGATACGGAAGGGCTTCCTATAGGGACCTATATTCTGAAGATGCAAAATGGCAAGCAGGTACGTGCCGTGAAAGTAATGAAACGATAACGGTTTTCAAAAGATGAAGAATAACGATTGGAAAGAACGTCTGGGTATGGTCTATTCGACCAACCCGGATTTTCAATACGAAACGACACAAGAACCGGAGGTGGAGACTTTGCCGAAGGAGAAACAACGTTTGCGGGTTAGCATTGAACGCCGCAATCGAGGCGGAAAGGTGGTTACTTTGGTTACGGGTTTTGTCGGTAGTGATACAGATTTGAAAGAATTAGGCAAGTGGTTAAAAAACAAATGTGGAGTCGGTGGCTCCGTCAAGGATGGGGAACTTATTGTTCAAGGTGATTTCAAGAATCGCGTAGTAGAACTTTTAAAAGAAGAAGGCTATACCCAAACCAAATAGTAAGAATGCCCATTTTCATGAGTGGGCATTCTTTTTTTGTTAGGTTATTCTTCAAATAATTGTAGAATTTTGCGTAGATAATTTCTATCGGCCCAACTGAAGTCCGGCATTTGTATGTAGAAATTGAGACGGTTACGTTTTTCTTTGGGAAGTTTGCGCAAGAGGGTGCGTTCGTGAAGTTTTATAATCTTTCCGTCTATTTCAAAATAATAGGTATTAACCAGTGGATACGTCTCGTTTTCGTTGTTTGGGTCAACAGTGCTTGCACTTACTTGCGTGTTTCCTATTTCAAAGTTTGAGATAACGCGTTCATTGACCATTCGACTTTGGTAAGCATCCAGGTCTATTGTAGTCGTGCAGAGTATTCGGTTCTTCCCGATTGTGTCTGTTACAGTGGCGAGCATGGTGTCCATGCGTACGTAAAAGCGGTCTGCGAATTCAACACTCTGAATTTGTTTCATGTTGGCTTCCATGTCGAGTTTCCCTTTGCGGAAGAGTAATTTCCCATTTTTCAGAAAAACATTGGCTTCTTTTTGGAAAATAGTTTTCCCATTATATAAAGTTATTTTGGCCGGTTGATAAGTCGGATATACGGTCGTGGAATTGCTGTATCCGGCAAAATGTTGTGCGAATAGCTGATAACCTACAAATGACAGCAGAATAGGGGTAAGAATTTTTTTCATTGTTTTAATGTTTTTGTCGGTTGCAAAAATAGTTTATTCTGTGCATATCCCCAAATTTGTCATAGATTCTTTGAGTATAAAGGCCGAATAAGAGAGAAAAATAAAAGAGGATGTAAGTTTACACCCTCTTTTCTGTTAGTTGTCTTAGAATTTGTATGGTTTAACCCTCTATTATCCCAAAGAGATAGCTTCTGAAGGACAAGCGTCAGCGCAAGCACCACACTCTATGCACTTATCGGGGTCGATAGAGTATTTTTCACCTTCAGAGATAGCCTCAGAGGGGCATTCACCAATACAAGTACCGCAAGCGATACAATCGTCATTAATTACGTAAGCCATTTTCTTATTAATTTAAGTTATTAGTACTAATTAGTCAATGCAAATGTAGTGCTTTTGGTTTATTATTCCATGCTTTTTGTGGGACAAATGTTGCAATTTGTATCATGTCTAAATAGTTTTTGGCTTCTTTTCTGCATTAAAACTTTTGCGTATAGCAATAAGCCAGAAGCTTTTACGTTATTATGTAGGAAATGACTAAAGAATGAAACGTATTCTCTTTATAATAATAGGTGTTTTTCTCTGTTTGGCGGTGTTTGCCCAGAAACGGAAACTTCAGAATCGTCCGTATATTGATCAACGGCGATTGCACTATGGTTTCTTTATTGGGGTTCATGCCCAGGACTTGGAGTTTGTGAACAATGGATTTGTCACGGAGAAGGGCGAAACATGGTTTGCTGATGTAGCCGAATATAGTCCGGGATTCAGTGTCGGGGTTTTGGCTGAGAGCTATTTGACGCCTCATTTGGCTTTGCGTCTCATCCCCTCCCTCTATTTTGGTCAGAAAAAGGTCATCCTGCGTGAGCAGACTACAGCGGCCGAATATTCCCAAGTCATCAAATCTACGTTACTGGCTTTCCCCGTCAATTTGAAGTTCAGTGCGCCTCGCTTCAATAACTATCGTCCTTTTCTTGTGGCCGGTGTGAATCCTACCATTTCTCTGACGAACAAGACCCAGCAGGCTCTGTTGCTGAAGAATTGGGATTGTTATCTCGAAGTTGGCTTGGGATGCGATTTTTATTTGCCATTCTTTAAACTGATACCGGAGTTGAAATTCTGTTTTGGCTTGCGAGATCTGTTAGAACACGATCGTAAAGACTTAATAGACAAAACATTGCTGGATTATACCCGCTCCATTGATGAGGCCAAAGGGCGCATGGTGATGCTTACGTTCTATTTTGAATGATTAAGCGATGAATTTTATTTAAAATCCTATCAGATAGAAAAATAACGATGCAATTATTTGGTCGTCTGCCGAATAATTAGTTACTTTGCACCCGCTTTCGCGCAATCGCTGTCAAAATAGAGAGATTTGATATGTTGCGTTGTAACGATAAACAATTTAATAATAAAAAATAATGGATTTAATTAAAATTGCAGAAGAAGCATTTGCTACCGGTAAGACACACGATTCTTTCAATGCCGGTGACACAGTTACGGTAGCATATCGTATCGTTGAGGGTAACAAAGAGCGTGTACAGATGTATCGTGGTGTTGTTATCAAAATTAGCGGTCATGGTGATAAAAAGCGTTTCACTGTCCGCAAAATGTCTGGAACAGTTGGTGTAGAGCGTATTTTCCCTCTTGAATCTCCGGCTATTGATAGCATTACAGTTAACAAGAGAGGTCGTGTTCGCCGTGCTAAATTGTATTACTTGCGTGCACTTACCGGTAAGAAAGCCAGAATTAAAGAAAAAAGAGTTTTCACTGCTTAATAAGCAAAAGAACTTGGACATAAAGAAGGAGAGAATTGAACGGTTCTCTCCTTTTTTTGTGTTTTTTCCCCCTCTGTTCTCGTTTAGGGAATGGCTCTTTAAAAAGTGCGGCTTGCTCATGAAAATCTGTTGGGCAGCAGAACGTTTTTTGCCGTGCAGCAGACGAGAATCTGCTGCACGGCGGACGGAACTCTGCTGCACGGCAGATTTTGAAGCACGACTTGGAGATTAAAAAAGGGAGCATCTTTCTGTTTTTGGATGCTCCCTCTTTTCATAAATTTTCTTCCAAGATTGTTTATTTCCTTTTTTATTTGGCTTCCCAACCCAAAGCACTGGCTCCGAGAACGGCTGCGTCTGCATCTTTGAGTTCGGAAATCAAGATTTTCGTTTTTCCCTTGAAAATGGTCATGACGTTTTCTTCTACGGCTTGTCGGATAGGAGCCATGATGTAATCTC
>JAFUNW010000021.1 GCA_017472905.1 Bacteroidaceae bacterium | reverse complement strand
GTTTCATACTTATCTATATATATATGGTCAAGTATCTCCAACGTCTCTACTGCGATAGGAACAATATCCGTTTGAATCCGTTTCGAAGACAAAGGCACCAGCTTATAAAGCAATACCGTCAACAATGCTGCCGGAAGAAATCCGAGAGGATGCTTATGGGTACACTCCGCAATCTCTCCACCGGCTTCGGCAAGTTGTTCGAGAGAATAGGTATGCTTTCCTCTCGAAGCATAAGCCGCATCCAACAAAGCCATCGGCGCCACACGCATAATGCCGCCACACCCTTTGCTATTGTTGCGTACCTCTTCGTCTCTGAATAAGCTCTCACAAGCACTCAAACAGGTATTGCCGGGAGCGCGAAGATGAGCCATTTCGGGTAGGTCGCGCAACCAGGTTGGATGCCAATCATCTATTAGCATTTCGCGTTTCTTACCCGTCTGCGTATAATACCAATCGAGGTATGCCATGTCTACATATTTTTCAGGGCGGCCACCGATACCACGCATATAACCACGAGTAAGCCCCATCAACATCCCGTTGGCAGTAAAAAGCGTCATTTGCGTATCGTCACTGATAAGAGCTTTACCATTGGGGGCAAGTTCAAACCGAGTTATTCCCCGTTCGCCATAGCGCGATACAATGGCTTTGTGACTCATAAACTCCACTTCATAGCCCAATGCATCACCGGCAGCTCCGGCCATCAATGAGCCACGAATGCAATCGGCAACTCTCGCAGCCTGTTTCGCTCCGTATGAACGAGACTTATCGCCCGGATATTCTCCGGCAAAGAAAAGGTCGTTCCCAAATATGGAATATGACTGCTTGAGAGGCTTACTGATAAATTCGATAAAGCGGTCATTGATGTCTAACAAATCAGGTGGAAGCAATGCCCGACATTTATCTTCCAACTCCGTAGAAAATCCTCCTCCCCATATATAAAAAGGTTGTGCTGCAGCAATGGAAGCAGTCATCGCACCAATCGTATCAGAATCTCCTCCCATCGAAATAGCCATACGCAATGCTTTTTCCGAAGGATAACTACTATATTTCAAGAACGACATAATGGCAATCGGAACACTACCCTGACAAGTTACATCGAAGGTATATCTATCGCGAAGCTCTTCCAAATCCAAATCAAGGTTATACCCGAACAATTCGTGGATGCGATGCCTGATTGTATCCGAAATACCCCATCTTTCCTGCATACGTAAATATACACAAGCCGCAATTGCTTGTGCTCCCTTGATTCCTTCGGGATGATTATGGCTGACCGAAGCCGTAATACGAGCCAGTTCCAATGCTTCTTCCAACGAATTGGCATACAATCCGACCGGACTAACACGCATTGCCGAACCATTTCCAAAACTATTGTAAGGCTGTGGATTATCAGTATATAACCACTGTCGAAACATTCCTCCATAGCCGGCGTTGGGATATTTGCGTCCCAAGCGTTGCATGCACTCAATAAGTGTATGTTCGCTATGATTCGGGTCTGTCATCAACCACTCAGCCACAGCAAGAGTCATCACGGTGTCATCCGTAAACCGACTACCAGCCGGCAACAGTTCAAAATCTTCGGTCTTTACATTGTTCCACTCTCTGGTAGAACCCACCATATCCCCTATAATGGCTCCTAAAATAGTCATACTCATAGTTTTTTTGCTTTTCAAAATTCCAATCTAAATCCTTTTTGCTTCAGCTCGGCATATTTCTCCGCATTGAAGCGATATTTAACCGGTATACGTCTGGAAGCATTAGCCGGACGAGGCTCTGCCTCCAAAAGAATACCAAGCTTAAGCATCTTATTATAGAAGTTGCGGCGGTCGAACTTTACCTCTAAGATGGCTTCATAGAGATTTTGCAGGCCGGGCATCGTAAATACTTCCGGTAACAGTTCAAAGCCAATCGGTTCAAAACAGATACGCTCTTTCAATCGATTCATTGCCATACGCAATATCCGATCATGGTCAAAAGCTAGACTTGGAATCTCATCCATTGCAAACCAACGTGCCGATGCTGCATCGTCTCCCCCTTTCACCTCAGAAAGTCTGACGAGTGCATAATGCGCAACCGTTAAAACTCTTTCCCTTGGATCGCGCATTACATCCGAAAAGGTATAAAACTGCTCAACCGATGCATCCTTTAATCCCGTTTCCTCCTCCAATTCCCGTTTGGCACACTCCTCAGCAGTTTCGTCTATTTTCATAAATCCACCGGGAAAAGCCCATTGTCCTCTAAAAGGTTCTATGCCTCGCTGAATCAGTAACACCTTGATACTCACTCCATCAAAACCAAATATTACACAATCGGAAGTAACTGCAGGATGCGGATACTTATAACAATAATTCTGCTCTTTCATTTATTTACGTGTTAATTTTACGCAAAGATAAGGAGCTTTTTCTAATCAGTCAAACAATTTGCGTTTTTTCTACGCATAAATTTAAATTATGAAGTTGAAGAAGCTCCCCCTCCTTTAATGACCAAAACCCAATACACTTCTGCATAAATTTATTTAAATATTAATCTTTTCTCATGAAAGATGCTGAGCGTAAAAAAAAAGAGCGTACTTTTGCAACTACAGAATCTATATATAATAATGTAAATAAAAAACTCCATGAGCAAACTGACAATCTTTTCTTGCCTGACAGCATTAGGAATAACGTTGGCAATAAACATACAGCCGGCTGAAGCCCAAAACATTTCTACCAATAAGAAAGTAAAAACAGCAGTATCAGAAACATCGTTCCGCAACATAGCCCGAGGTATGCCTGAAACTTGGTACAAGACACGCGAAGCACGTACCGTTGCTGACAGTGTATTGGCCTATCAGTTTCCAGGTGGCGGATGGGCCAAGAACCAGAACTGGCATCAGAAACCCGATGCAAAGAAATGGGCTGAACGGGCTAACATACGTAAATTGATTGCATCGAAGGAAGGCATAGGTTCCACCATTGATAACATGAGTACCACCATAGAACTGCTTTTCTTGGCAAAAATGTACAAAGCTACGGGTAAGAAACTTTATCGCGATGCGTTCATGCGCGGATTCGAATACCTACTCGAAGCCCAATACGACAATGGAGGATGGCCCCAATATTATCCCCTAAAGAAGCCACGCAAAAATGGTCCGGACTATTCTGTACACATTACGTATAATGATGACGCCATGAGCAATGTCATCAAACTGATGCGCGACTTGGCCGAGGGAGACAAAGCCCCCTATGATGCTCTGAAACTTTCCGAAACAGACATTCAACGAGCTAAAGCGTCCTACGACAAAGCCATTCAGTGTATCGTAAACTCTCAAATACGAAAAAATGGGAAGCTTACCGTATGGTGTCAGCAACACCATTACGAAACTTTACTTCCTGTACAAGCCCGAGCTTATGAATTCCCCTCGTTTACAGGATGTGGAGAAACAGCAGACCTCGTAGAGCTGCTGATGGGAGTGAAAAATCCCTCTCCCGAAGTAAAGAATGCCGTGATATGCGCCATCGAATGGCTGAGAAACCATGCCATCAAGGGCTATCGACACGAGACATTCAAAAATGCCGAAGGAAAGAAGGACCGCCGTTTGGTTCCCGATGCTAATGCACCGCTCCTTTGGGCACGTAACTACGACTTAGAAACAGAAAAACCTTATTATGGAGACCGCGATGGTAAGAAACATGATAATTATGCCGACATCAGCTACGACCGCCGAAACGGGTATACATGGCTGAACACAGACGTACAAGGTGTACTTGACAAATATCCCAAGTGGTACACCAAACACCATCCCGGAAACTACCAAACAGGCGACTACGGATACCTTTACTGCCACATGAGCGACAGAGGTGAATGG
This sequence comes from Bacteroidaceae bacterium, assembly GCA_017472905.1. GTDB lineage: Bacteria > Bacteroidota > Bacteroidia > Bacteroidales > Bacteroidaceae > Phocaeicola_A. The sequence continues at coordinate 8,983 of JAFUNW010000021.1, read as the reverse complement.
ACAGCTTACGCTTTAAGTCGGGACGGACTCCATTTCCACGACCTCATCAATGGCGACCCCATTATGGACCGTAAACAACATGCACGCATTGAAGGAGGGCAACGCGATGCCTTCATCTGTCGCCAACACGATGGCAAAGGTTATCTGATGGTAACTACAGACATGCGTGTCAGCAGTCGAAGAGAATTGGGCAAAGTGGCAGACTGGGATAATTTTGGTATTGATTTACTTACCAGCAAAGACCTTATCCAATGGGAATCGGTCACTTTCGATTATCGGAAAGGCGACTCTATTTTCTGTGACCCGGAATCTCCCGGTGTCTATAAAGATTGGAGCACCATTAACCGCGTATGGGCTCCTCAGATATTTTGGGATCGCAACTACCAATGGCCCGATGGAAAGAAAGGCGGATACTTCATCTACTATTCCATGTGGAACCGTGCAGAAGAGAAATACGACCGCATGTATTATTCCTACGCCGATGAAACATTTACAAAACTGACCAAACCGCAATTACTCTTCGATTGGGGATATGCCACCATCGATGCCGACATCAACTACATACCGGCTGACGGATTATACCACATGATGATAAAAAAAGAAGGCGGAACTCCCGGAATATTCACAGCAACCTCTAAAAAGCTGACCGGGCCTTGGGCTGACCCCGTTGCCGATGATTACGTCAACTTCGAGGGAAACAAAAAATGCGAAGGGGCATCTGCTTTTCAACTTGTAGGAGACAGTACATGGCGCGTAGCTTACATTGAATATTCTTCCCGTCCGAAGAACTACCGCATTTGCAAGGCTGACAAATATCTGCGTAATTTTACGAACCCACAAAACATCGAAGGAGTAAACGGTCCCCAACACGGTTCTTTCATGCGACTAACCAAAGAGGAATATGAACGCTTGCAAGCATGGTCCGACAGTTTGGAAGCAAAACACATTGCTCCCAATGAAAAGAATCCCGTATTCCCCGGACTACATGCCGACCCGGAAATTCTTTACAGCCAACAAACCGGGAAATACTATATCTATCCTACAACCGATGGAGCGGAAGAATGGAAAAGCCACGAATTCAAAGTATTCTCTTCTACAGACTTGCAGACTTGGACTGACGAGGGAGTGATGTTTGATTTACAGAAAGATTGCAATTGGACCGATTGGTACGCATGGGCTCCCTGCATCATTGAGTGTAAATACATAAAAGGGAAATTGGCACGTACTCCCAAAGAAATGAGAAAAAACGGGAAAAAGGTTTCATACAAATATTTCTACTATTTTACAGCCGGTAAAAACATCGGCGTAGCCGTAGCTGATAAGCCGGAAGGACCTTTCAAAGATGCATTGGGAAAGCCTTTACTCAATCAACCACCTGCCGGTATCAAGGCACAGGTTATTGATCCCGATGTTTTCATGGACCCGCAAACCGGCAAGTACTACCTTTATTGGGGAAACAGTTTCTTGGCTTGTTCCGAACTGAACGAGGATATGATTTCCATCAAGGAAGGCAGTACAAAAGTCCTTATCAATCGCCCTGACAAAAAAAATTATGGATACAACGAAGGTACTTATGTTTTCTACCGCAATGGGAAATACTACTTCATGTGGAGCGAAAATGATACCCGAAGCGCCAACTATCGCGTGCGTTACCTCATCAGTGACTCTCCAACCGAATTTGTATGTAACGGCAAACCGGCACAAGTAGAGCGTACCATCGTCTTACACCAAGACCCTTCGAAACAAATCTATGGAACAGGCCATCATTCCATTCTACAAAAGCCCGGAACGGACGAATGGTACATTGTCTATCATCGCTTTGCTCGTCCTGAAAGTATCAAACTCGGATGGTCTGCCGGCTATAACCGCGAAATCTGTATCGACCGTTTGGAATTTAATGAAGACGGAACCATCAAACCGGTAAAAACCACGCTTTAAACAGACAAGAAGAACAAATCAAATAGAAAAGTTTCGGTTACGAAACTTACCCCCAATCGGTCTTTAAATCCTACGAATATTATCAAGTAATTTTTGAATAGGTTTTTGCCCGTTAATATACGACTTTTAAAAGACCGATTGGGGGGCTTTATAATTCATTGCTTTTCGCGTAGCTTTTTCAAATAAGCCTTGACATCGTCTATCGGACGAAATGGTTCTATAATTTGGAAATCGGTATCTATAACTGCATAAACGGTCTCTTCATCATTATCTTCCATTCCAAATCCGTCACTATCGGCAAAATAAAAGCCATCAGGATACAATGTCCATGACAATGCAGTAATTCCACCGGAAAAATCTCCCCATCTTGATATTCCGCCATATTTTATAGCCTTCTGACAGGCATTTTTATAACCATTCAGACATTCGAGGCGTATTGCTTCAAAGTCTATCTCCTCATCATCTATCAAGAACGAGCCATCGGTTGCTACAAATGTCCTCATCTTTCCTGTCAGAGAGTTAAACGCTATCAAACAGCCGCAATTTCCCCCTAAGAAAAATACACCCTCACCGACCTCTACTCCGTCTAAGCCCTCTAATTCAGGGAATCCTTCTACTCTGACATATCTAGAGTCTTCCTTCGTTACGATTTTAAATGAATTATCAGCCATATTATTCTCTCTTTTACCAAATAAATACAACGCAAATATACTCTTTTAAAACCAAATTGAACCGGATTTTCTACTGAAAATATACTTTTTTATTTTTGCTATCCGTAATGGAAGCACTCTCTTTTTTTATCACTATTCTGTCTCAGAGAACAAAAACTTTACTTAAAAACAAAGAGGATGCATCATAATGACAGACACATCCTCTCTTTATTTTTATCCTAAAAGTTAAATCGCTTCCTTAATCCCTTCTTCCCATATATATTAATATGTAATATATTAATGTAGCCAAAGAGCTAAGAGCGGCTACAACATAGGTATAAGCGGCAGAAGTCAATGCACTTTTTGCTTGAGGATAATTAGCTGAAGTTGTAATCCCTGCACGACTCAACCAAGCCAAAGCACGTTGGCTGGCATTTACCTCTACCGGGAGTGTAATGAAACTGAACAAAGTAGTAGAAGCAAAAAGAATAATACCTCCTAACATGATTTGCGGAAATGCCTCAATCGTTAGCATACCAATTAGCAACACCCAAGTTACCCATTGAGATGCAGCAGAAACAATAGGAACTAAAGCCGAACGCATCTTCAATGGTCCGTAAGCCATCGCATGTTGAACAGCATGTCCGCATTCATGAGCTGCTACGGCTGCTGCAGCCACATTACTTCCATAATATACTCCCTCACTCAAATTTACTGTTTTGTTTGTCGGATTATAATGGTCAGTCAATTGTCCGGGTGTACTAATTACACTGACATCGGAAATACCATTATCACGCAACATCTTCTCTGCCACATCGCGTCCGGTCATTCCGTTTCCCAAAGGAATACGCGAATACTTCTTAAACTTGTGATTTAAGTTTGCTTGTACCAAATAACTGATAAGAGCAATACCAATAAATAAAATCCAATAAGCTGACATAATGTTCTCTTTTTTGTTAATGACTGATTTTCTATATACAATTTACTGTTAAGTAAACAATTTCCATGCCAAAAATAACGAAAAGCGGTGAATGCTTTGAGACATCCACCGCTTTTTTGTTATATTATAACATTCGTTATCGAATAATCGTATTTCTCTGCCACTTTGTCAGCCAAACGATTTTATTCCTCTTCTTCAGTATAGCGCACAATGGTTTGCGCACGATCTGGACCGATAGATATGATTTTTATCGGAGTCTCCAACTCTTCTTCCAAGAAAGAAACATATGCGTTGAATTCCTCCGGGAATTGGTTCTCATCAGTCATTTGAGTCATATCAGTCTTCCAACCCGGCAATTCTACATAAATGGGTTCTACCCCTTCCGTAATATCGTAAGGGAAGTAATCTACTTCCTCACCATTGATACGGTAAGCGACACACGCTTTGATTGTTTCAAAATCATCCAACACATCGCTCTTCATCATAATGAGTTGGGTCACACCGTTTACCATGATAGCATACTTCAAAGCCACAAGGTCGATCCATCCACAGCGGCGTTCACGACCGGTTACAGCGCCGTACTCATGACCTAAATCACGAATACGCTTACCTGTTTCATCAAATAGTTCAGTTGGGAACGGGCCACTTCCTACACGAGTGCAATATGCCTTCATGATTCCATATACATTACCGATTTTGTTCGGTCCAACTCCCAAACCGGTGCACGCTCCGGCACAGATTGTATTAGAAGAGGTAACAAACGGATAAGAGCCAAAGTCTATATCAAGCAACGTACCTTGTGCACCTTCGCATAATACACTCTTGCCCTCTTTCAATAAATGATTGATTTCGTGTTCGCTATCCACCAAATGGAACTGACGAAGATACTCAACCCCCTCAAGGAAGTTTTTCTCCATCTCCGTTATATCATATTCGTAATTAAGATTCTTCAGTATTTGCTCATGACGTGCTTTAGCCTGTCCATAGATTTGAGAAAAATTCGGAGAAAGCAAATCACCGACACGTACACCCGTACGACTAATCTTATCGGTATAAGTCGGTCCGATACCTTTGCCGGTAGTACCGACTTTGGAATCTCCCTTGGCTGCTTCGTAAGCCGCATCCAAAATCCGATGAGTCGGGAGTATCAAATGAGCCTTCTTCGAGATGTGCAAACGTTCTTTCAACGGATGACCTGAGGCTTCAAGTGATTCTGCTTCAGCCTTAAAAAGGGCCGGATCCAAAACGACTCCATTTCCTATAATATTTACTTTATCTCCCTGAAATATACCTGAAGGAATGGAACGAAGTACATATTTCTGTCCTTCAAATTCCAATGTATGACCGGCATTAGGTCCTCCCTGAAAACGAGCCACGACATCATAGTTGGGAGTAAGCACATCCACAACTTTACCTTTACCTTCATCGCCCCATTGGAGGCCTAACAAAACATCTATTTTCATGTTTCTTTTCTGATTTTATTGGGTGTTATTGTTTTTCGGTGTTTTTTCTGCGACTGACATTTCGCGCACGTACCATATATATATAATGAATAGTGAGACATTTGAAACCTCTTCATCGGCAGAGCAGATATATCTTGCTGCAAATGTTCATTCTGGAACTCCGTCACTTTGCCACAAGCAGTACAAATCAAATGATGATGAGTATCCATTTTATAAGAACGCTCATATTGAGAAGAGGTTCCGAATTGATGCTTGATAACCAATTTGGCATCCAACAAAAGTTCAATTGTATTGTATAATGTGGCACGACTCACACGAAATTTCTCTTCATTGAGCAACAATGCATGCAGAGTCTCAATATTAAAATGTCCTTTGATGGAATAAATCGCATCGAGTATCGCATAACGTTCAGACGTCTTTCGATGTCCGTTTACGCGTAGATACTCGGTAAATATCTGCTTTACTGTCTCTTTAAGATTGTTCAATTCCATACACAATTCACTAGCGCGAACAAAGTTAAGTCTTTTTGGTGGAATAGGAAATATTTTCCAAAGAAAAGTGGAAAACAACCTTGCTTTTATTACAAATCCGCTGCTTCTAGTTCTAATTCTTTATAAATAGTCTGCAACCTTAAATCAGAAGATTTTTCAAATGAAGAGAAAAAACTTAGAATTTTTTCAGCCTCCCTTTTATGGTTTCGAACATAGATACATAATGCTGTATAAGCAGCCTGAGCAGAAAAATATTCGGTAGAACTATTCTGTAAAACGACAAAGGCCTGATCCAAAAATTCATTTTCTGACCGCTCATTAAGTAACGCGTTCTGCATAAACAGACGAGCCAACAACAAAAAGCCACACACCTGAAAATAGCACCGTTCATCTGCTATCCATTGAAAAGCTTTCTCTGAAGCATAAGGTAAATGCTGAAACAAATGCATGCAAGTCAACTCTGCAATCTCCTGTTGATCTATACTTTCTACCCATATATCTGCTATTTCCGGGAAAAAAGAATCTTTCGGCTGCAATATTCCGGCCAAGATTTTACACTCACGTATATTTTCTTTCCACAAAGCTTGTGCCAAAGAATGATCCGGAGAATACATCGAAGCAATCTCTTTTATACGTGGCAGTTCTATTCCAAAATTTAGTTTATAGCTGATGCCATGCTGACGCATACTTTGCGAAACAGCACCATTCATATATAATCGTAATTGTGCTTTTATCGATTTAATTGTATCCTGAAGTTCCATTTTCTAAAAACAATCTCTGTGCTCTAATTAAGGGGAAAAGAGGATACGGCCAAATGATGACACATACCCTCTTTTCAAAATAATTAGTTTCTATAGGGCAAATTAGCATATTCCCGGCTATACCGAAGCATTTGTTCTGCATAACCCTCCTCATAGCCAACGGTCACATCCGTTATATTTCCGACAGAATCTTTCACAGCAGTATAAACCGGATTGATAAAGCCTTTATAAGGAGCCAGATTCAACTTCTTGTAACGTTCCAGGATTTCTTTATGCAACGTAGAATCGATTTTAACAGCATACCCCTCGACCAAGTCCCGAGCAGCTACGAAATCGCCTTCCGATTTAATACGCTGTATCTCTCCCAACAACTGACCGAAGAGAGTACGAAGCTTCGCATAATCATTGATTTGCACATAGGTCTTACCTTCTTTTTGCACCAACTCAACAACCTTGTCATCCTTACCTTTTTCCAAAGCCCAACGAGCAATCAATGCACGGTTACGCATATGAGCCTCTTCAATATTGTTTCCAAGTTCAATACGCACAAGTTGTGTCATCAAACCATTCATCATGTAACTATAATATTGCGCCTTATAAGCATCAGCATGGGGAGTAAGTCCCAATTCCAACATTTTATCGTCCGCCAAATAATAGAGTCCGAACAAATCTGCGCGAGCCTCCTCTATGGTAGAGCCATAAGCTTTCAACGTATCAGGGTCTACACCCGGAAGCAATTTTCCGGAACCATGTCCCAAACACTCATGCAAATCGGTATGCAGGTTGTCTGTGATATCTCCATAAGTCTCCATTAATTCTATTTCGTTAGGACTGATTACGAATTCTTGAGCAAACCCATTGCCACGTGCAGCTTTACTATAAGCATCCGTCAAGTTACCAATAGTCACTGATTTCGAGCCATGCACACTGCGTATCCAATTGGAGTTGGGCAGGTTAATACCAATCGCTGTAGACGGATAAAGGTCACCTCCCAGCATTGCGGCAGTAATCACCTTTGCGCTAACCCCTTTTACCACATCTTTCTTGAAACGACTGTCAACCGGAGAATTATCCTCAAACCATTGTGCATTGTCACTGATGATTTCTGTACGTTTGGTAGCCTCCATATCCTTGAAATTCACAATGGATTCCCAACTGGCTTTCATGCCCAACGGGTCGCCATAGCTTTCCGTAAAACAGTTTACAAAATCAATGCGTGAATCCAAATCCTTCACCCATTGAATGGAATAGTCATCAAATGTTTTCAAGTCTCCGTCATGATAGAATTGAATCAGCTTCTGAATCACCAGCTTTTGTTGTTCATTCTCTGCAACACCTTCGGCTTTCTTAAGCCAGCCTACTATTTTCTCTATAGCCTCTGTATAAAGCCCACCGACTTTCCAAACCTTCTCTTGCAACTTTCCGTTTTCTTTTACGAGACGACTATTCATTCCGTACATCACGGGAGTAGGGTCATTCACATCTTTCATGCGCAAATAAAATTCTTCCGCCTCTTTCTGCGTCACCCCTTCATAATAGTTACAAGCCGATGTAAGAAGCAAATCTTCCCCATCTGCTTGATTGACACGCTTGGACATCACATCGGGATTAAAGATAATGGGGAAAACCTCATCGCACAATTGCTCCACTGTCTGCCCCTCTTTCAATGGTAAGTTATCCGGATTTACACTTTGCATGGCATTACGAAGAAACTCCGGTGAGAACCCGGGAATAAACTTTTCACACCCATAGTGATGATGAATGCCATTAGAGAACCAAACCCGTTTCAGATATGTCTCCATATTTATGAAGTTTGCATCCGTTTTGTCTCCTTGATACTCGGTATAAACCGTTTCTAATAATTTGCGTATCACCAAATTGTATTTTCCATTTTGATCAAAAAGAATGTCGCGTCCTTCAAGAGCCGCTTCAGAAAGATAATAAATAAGTTCTTTCTGTTTCAACGAAAGTTCATCAAAACCATGTACTTTATATCGCAACATCTGCAAATCCGCAAACGTCTCGTCTGCATATTGAAATTCATCTGCAACAGATGCATTGGGATTGGAGTTACATGCCGTTAATATCGTAGCTATCATTGTCAATTGTAAAAAAGGGATCTTCATAATAAAAAGTTTAAAAGGAGAACCATCGCATAACGACAATTCTCCCTTAAATTAAGTTTAAAACATTTTTTATTTTTTCTTATCTAGATGTTTTTTTCTATAAAAATTAGGAGTTTCTCCCATATTCTTATAGAATGCAGCATAAAATGACTGACGATTAGCAAATCCTACCATTGCACTAATCTCTTCAATATTTTTATCCTTATAACGCTTATCAGTCAAATAATGCGCAGCATCTTTCACACGATATTCATTCAACAAACAAGAGTAGTTCATTCCAAAACGGGAATTTACTACTGCTGAAAGATAGCGCGTATTCGTATTTAACTCCTTGGCTAAATCCTTGGCAGAGTAATCGGGGTCCTTATACTTTTTCTGCACTACAATAATGTTCAAAATCTTATCGTATAATTCATCTGCAAGTTCTGCCCGAATCAAAGAACGATAAGCAGCATCTTTCGGCTTTCTCTCGCGAATGTTATATGGCTTTTTAACTTGTGGAGTTTCAGCCATCAATTCTTCATTTTTGTTTTCTTGTTCACTCATAATTACACAGCTTTTTTATATAATAAATATATTACACGCTGCAAATATCTTTCTTTTTTTCTTGATTT
>JAFUNW010000221.1 GCA_017472905.1 Bacteroidaceae bacterium | reverse complement strand
GCACCTTTCTTGTTTGCGGGTGCAAAGGTAGATGTTTTTTTTTATATATCCAAATGTTTAGAGAATTTTTCGAAGAAAAAGTATTAAATCTCTTCGTTCTCTTCTTTTAGAGGGTTCCATCCTTGGGCTTTTAGTTCAAATTCTTGTCCGTCTCGGGTGATAAGTCCGCATCCCAATTCCGGTTTCGTGATGTGTCCAATGAGTTTGATTCCCTCAATTTGTGTAATCTTATCGTGGTCTGCAATGTTGATAGTAAAGACAAGTTCGTAGTCTTCGCCTCCGTTGAGAGCACAAGTGGTTACATTCATATTCAGTTCTTCTGCCATGAGAGCTGTTTGGTAGTCAAGTGGAAGGTGTTCTTCGTATATACGGCATCCTACGTTGCTTTGCGTGCAAATGTGTATCAACTCCGATGATAGTCCATCGCTGATGTCTATCATAGCAGTAGGTTTGATTCCTGCTTGAGCAAGTTTCTCAATGATGTCTCTTCTTGCTTCGGGCTTGAGTTGTCTTTCTAAAAGATATTCCTTGCCGGCGAAGTCGGGCTGTATCTCTTTTTCTCCTTTGAAAACGGCTTTTTCTCTTTCAAGTAATTGTAATCCCATGTAAGCTGCTCCTAAATCGCCTGTTACACAAATGAGGTTTGTCTCTTTGGCTCCATTACGATAGATGACTTTTTCTTTGTCGGTTTCTCCGATACAAGTAATGCTAATAGCTAGTCCGGTGAGGCTGGAACTAGTGTCTCCTCCAATGAGATCTACGTGGTGTTGCTCGCATGCTATACGTACTCCGGCATAAAATTCTTCCATGTCTTCGATGCAGAATCGTTTGCTCAATGCTACAGACAGGGTTATTTGGCGAGGGGTTCCGTTCATGGCATAGATATCGCTGAGGTTTACCATGACGGCTTTGTATCCCAAATGTTTCAAAGGTACATAAGTCAAATCGAAGTGTACACCTTCCATCAATAAGTCTGTAGTGACCAAGATTTCTTTTTCGGAAGGATAAGAGAGTACGGCGCAATCATCTCCGATACCATATTGTGTGGATTTGTTTTTCGGCTTAAAGTCTTGGGTAAGATGTTTGATGAGGCCGAATTCACCTAATGTTGCTATTTCTGTTCGGTTTGTTTGATTCATTGTGATGAGGTATTTAGTTTTGGAAACTGTTTATGAGTTCACGCATGATGGTTGTCATGTATGGTTGGGCTGCATCAGCAGCTAATTGAACATCTTCATGTGAAACTTCAATGATTTTTCCTTCAACACCTAGGTCGGTGATGACGGAAATGCCGAAGACGCGTATGCCGCAGTGTTTGGCGACAATGACTTCTGGTACGGTTGACATTCCTACGGCGTCTGCTCCCAAACGGTAGAACATGCGATATTCAGAAGGGGTTTCAAAAGTTGGACCTTGGGTGCCGAGATATACTCCTTGGCGTAATGTAATGCCTTGTACGTTGGCTATGTCCAAAGCCTTTTGGATGAGCTGCTTGTCATATGCTTCGCTCATGTCGGGGAAGCGTGGCCCGTAAGCAATGTTCTTACCACGTAATGGGTGCTCGGGAAATAGATTGATATGATCGGTGATAATCATTAAATCGCCAATTTTAAATGTTGGATTGGTTCCCCCAGCTGCGTTGGATACAAACAGAGTTTGAATACCAAGTTCTCGCATTACGCGGACGGGGAAAGTTACCTCTTTCATGGAGTAGCCCTCGTAGAAATGAAATCGTCCTTGCATGGCCATGATTTCTTTCTTTCCTAATTTCCCGAAGATAAGTTTCCCGCTATGTCCTTCTACGGTTGATATGGGAAAGTTAGGTATTTCTTGGTAGGGAATTTCTTGCTTTTCGGTGATTTCGTCTACCAAGTTGCCGAGACCTGTGCCAAGGATGACGGCTGTTTTAGGGGCGGTGTGTATTCGGGCCTTTAGATAAGATGCTGTTTCTTGGATTTTTTCTAACATAGCCTATGATGTTATTGTTGAATGATTCTTGTTGGTTTTGCAGAATTTCGATTTCAATGGGGAGCTGATAAATGTGTTTTTTTAGCTCTTCATCGAGTTGTGGATGATTGATTAGTCGGGTAGCATCTTTTTCGGTTGTAATGATGATCTTTTTTCCTTCTCCCATTTGTTCGAATCTTTTTCGTATAGTAGCAATGTCTTTGGGTGAAAACGTGTGGTGATCTGGATAGGTGAGTGTCTCTATCTGTTGGCAATACTTCTTTAAATCAAGAAGTAATTGTTGTGGAGATGCAATTCCGGTGACTAACAATATTTTTTCATCTTTTGCGATGCTATCAAGGGATCTTTTCTTTTTATCATCCTCGGAAGAAGCTAAGGGTACTAGTTTCCCG
>JAFUNW010000220.1 GCA_017472905.1 Bacteroidaceae bacterium | reverse complement strand
TGTTGTACGCTTCTAAGCAACCGGTCGTTCAACACCAACCCTTTCGTACGCAACTCGCCATACATGCGACCCCGCTCAGGGTCACTCATCCCCTGCGACAAATACTGCAACATGCTTCGGTAGGTAGTTTCCATGTTTTCCACTTCCGATTTCAAGTTCCAATCCATCGCATTTTCGGCCAAAAGTTTCATTTGCCCTATGGCTGCCAAAAGTTTTTCTTCTCTAAGCATATCAGCTATCTGCTGATGTTGTTTGGTTGCCTTTTCAATATCCGTCATATCTTATGTCTTTCAAGATTTTGCTTCGGCCGATAGCCAAAGCGTTCGCAAAAGTAGTATTTTCTTATTGTCCGACAAAATGTTTTCCCGGTTAATCTCAGAGTTGCAACAACATATCTGCCTGCAAGCAATAGGATATTCCGCTTTGTGCGTTGGCATAAATGAGATTTACTCCTTCGTTCGAACGATATACGCTTTGTATTTGAACGTCCGGCATAAAGCGGATTCCCCAATGCTCGAAGAGTTTTCGCAACTGATAGATTGCCGCCGGCTCTTCGTCAGGCAGGAGTCTGGTTAAGGGAGTCAGAAGCGTAACGAACATGCCGGCTCTATTCAATTCAAAGGCCGACTGCATCACTTTTTCCCCCTCTCCACAAATGATTACGTGCAACGGACGGAAAGCCTCTTCGCCGAGCTTCGTTTTTTGCCTGTTCAGGTGCAAAGGATGTATGTTGCCTGCCACTATTTTCATGTCGTTTTTCTTCATCCGGGTCTGTATCCAACAATGGTTTCGGCCTCATTGTTCACTTCGGCAGGCTTTTTTTTAAAGAAGTTTACGCCAAAAGCAACGAAAAATAGCGATTTATGCCCCGAAATTCACCAATTTTGTCTACTTTTGACGCCGTTTTCCGAGCTATGCTTCCTCTTCAGGAATGAAAACGAACGGCAAAAAGGAAAACCTACCACTATAACAACAAGAAAAGAAAGTGATATGTCAAAACTGAGATTCAGAGTCGTTGAGACCGCATTCAAGAAAAAAGCCACTCCGGTTGAACTCCCAAAGAAAGACCTTCGGAATATTTTGCCAAGTATGTATTCAACAAAGCGAAGATGTTCAAGTATCTTCCGGAACCGGTATATACCAAACTGGTGGACGTAATAGACAACGGTGCGCCGCTAGACCGCAGCATTGCAGACGAAGTTGCTGCCGGCATGAAGAGATGGGCCATCGAATTGGGCGTGACCCACTATTCTCATTGGTTTCAACCGCTCACTGACGGTACGGCCGAAAAGCACGATGCTTTCGTTGAACACGATGGCAGGGGAGGAATGATTGAAGAGTTTTCCGGCAAACTTCTCGTACAGCAGGAGCCGGACGCTTCGAGTTTCCCCAACGGTGGAATCCGAAACACATTCGAAGCTCGCGGATACAGTGCATGGGACCCCTCTTCACCCGTTTTCGTTGTGGACGACACACTTTGTATTCCCACCGTATTCATTGCATATACCGGCGAAGCACTCGACTACAAGGCACCGCTCTTGAAATCGTTGCGAGCCGTAAACGAAGCGGCCAAAGCCGTATGCCACTATTTCAACCCCGAAGTAAAGAAAGTATTCACCTATCTCGGATGGGAACAAGAATATTTCCTTGTGGACGAGGGACTCTATGCCGCTCGTCCGGACCTCTTGCTTACCGGACGCACCTTGATGGGACACGAATCATCCAAGAACCAGCAACTCGAAGACCACTACTTCGGAGCCATACCGCCGCGCGTGGCAGCTTTCATGAAAGACCTCGAAGTGAAGTCGCTCGAACTAGGCATTCCGGTGAAGACACGCCACAACGAAGTGGCCCCAAACCAGTTTGAATTGGCTCCGATTTACGAAGAGTGTAACTTGGCTGTCGACCACAACATGCTCATCATGTCGCTTATGCGCAACATCGCAAGAAATCACGGTTTCCGCCTCCTGTTGCACGAGAAACCCTTCAAAGGAGTGAACGGCTCGGGAAAACACAACAATTGGTCGTTGGGAACCGATAACGGAATCCTCCTGCATGCGCCCGGAAAAACTCCGGAAGACAACCTCAGATTCGTGACTTTCGTAGTCAATACACTCATGGCCGTACACCGACACAACGGACTACTCAAAGCTTCCATCATGTCGGCTACCAACGCACACCGTTTAGGAGCCAACGAAGCGCCTCCGGCCATCATCTCTTCTTTCCTTGGCAAGCAACTCAACCAAGTGCTCGACCACCTCGAAGAGAGCAGCACCGATGAATTGATAAACATTGCCGGAAAATCAAGCATGAAGCTCGACATTCCGCAAATACCCGAACTGCTTATCGACAACACCGACCGCAACCGCACTTCGCCCTTTGCTTTTACCGGAAACCGATTCGAATTTCGTGCCGTAGGCTCCGAAGCGAACTGTGCTTCTGCCATGATTGCACTCAACGCAGCCGTAGCCGAACAACTCATGGAATTCAAACAAAAGGTTGACGCACTTATAGAAAAAGGTGAAGCCAAAGTTACAGCCATTGTAAGCGTCATCCGCCAACTCATCAAAGAGTGCAAAAACATTCGCTTCGATGGAAACGGATATTCCGAAGAATGGAAAGCAGAAGCTGCCCGCAGAGGACTGGACTGCGAGACCTGTTGCCCGAAAATCTTCGACAATTACCTGAAAGCAGAGAGCATCGCCATGTTTGAGAAGACCGGCGTCATGACGCAAAAAGAGCTGGAGGCACGCAACGAAGTGAAATGGGAAACTTACACCAAGAAAATACAAATCGAAGCACGCGTCTTGGGAGACCTCGCCATGAACCACATCATTCCGGTAGCAACCAAATATCAAAGCGAATTGATTGACAATGCCTTCAAGACCAAGCAGCTCTTTTCAAAAGAGAAAGCCGAACGTCTTTCGGCCAAGAACATCGAACTCATCGAGCAAATCGCCGAACACAACACCTACATCGAAGAGAGCATTGCGCAAATGATAGAAAACCGCAAGCGAGCCCACCGCATCGAAGACGAACGGGAAAAAGCCATTGCATATCACGATGAAATCGCTCCCATGCTTGAAAAAATAAGATACCACATTGACAAATTGGAGTTGATTATTGACGACCAGATGTGGCCGCTACCCAAATACCGCGAGCTTTTGTTTATCCGATAGTCGAAAAGGAGCAAAACGAAGCCGCGTTTACAATCATAACTGAAAGAGGAAGCTGTTTTTTCGCTTCCTCTTTTTCATTCATTCCCTTCCTTTTTTCTTTTCCACACTCTTTGTCATGCTGAGCGAAGTCGAAGCATCTTTTTATATAAGGAAAAGTAAATACATACGACACATAATCAAAATCTACGCTCCGAAATATTTATAAGCATTTTTCAAAAACGCAAAATAACGGCCGAAAAAGACCATCCGACCGAAGAAAAAACAAATTTTGCCACTCGAAAATCGAAATGTAAAGCCAAAGAAAAAGAAAACAAGGGGCTGCAAAGAAAAATCTATTGCACGGCAAAAACTCCTCCGCTGCACAACAAAAATGTCTCCGCTGCACGGCAAAAATGTCTCTGCTGCACGGCAGAATAAAATCTGCGACCGGCTCTTTACAAAAAGCCATATCCGAAAAGAAAAATGGGCGGAATATTCACAGAATTTTCCCGTTCATTCAAAATTCGAATGGCCCACCTGAAAAAAGAGAGAAAAGAGAGAAAAACTGTTCAAAAAGTAAAAAATAACAACTCAAAACGGCGAGTTTCAAACCGTTCGACTCATTTTCAGCCCCGTAGAGCCGTTTTTTCGGGAAAAAGAGGGGAGAAACAGGCAAAAAAGAGGGCATTCCTTCAAAAAAACGCCCCGAGCATTCGTAAAAAGAACGGACAAATTTAAATTCCGGGTCAATAAAAATATTTACACTACAGGGCTTTTTGCTGAGCAAAGCCGAAGCATCTCAGAGCAGTACAGACGGTCTCTTTTGCTTTACTCAAAGATGCTTCGGCTACACTCAGCATGAACCAGGAGTGTGGAGGAAAAACAAACAAGAACCAACACAGCTTAAGAACCGTACACCCAAATGCTCCCCTGTCTTAGGGGAGCTGTCCGAAGGACTGAGGGGTTAACACTTACTTATTGAATACTACGCTTACTTTCTCACACCCCCTCCGTTTCGCTTCGCGACACTCGTCCCCCTAAAACAGGGGGACAGCTAAGATACTCTTGCTTACTCGAAAGATGCTTCGACTCCGCTCAGCATGACAAAATGAATGAAGAAAGATGCTTCGGCTTGGCTCAGCATGACAAGGAGAAAGAAGAAAATATAGAGGAAAAATACAAGTAATGAAGTATTAAACCTCCTCCTCTGTTTATAGAGGAGGGGGACCGCGAAGCGGTGGAGGAGTTCCCAATACACTAAACTCTCACGAACTCCCTCCGAGTCACTTCGTTCCTCTCGTCCCTCTATAAACAGAGGGACAATTAAGATACTTTTGCTATACTCAAAGATGTTTCGGCTACGCTCGGCATGACAAATGAATGGTAAGAAAAAGTAAAACGACTTTTAGAAATCGAATTGCAAGGGAAGCAAAGCTTTCGCCCCCTCTTCGACTTGATAGACTTCGCTTCCGCCACAGAGCAACAAGCGGATGGTACGTCCACCCTGACGCCGTTCGCACTCGGCCAATACCTGCCGACATGCCCCACAAGGAGTACAGGGATGCTCCGTAAACCCTTCGGACGTACGCCCTGCGAGGGCCAAAACCTCTATCGCACAGTCGGGATATTGAACCGATGCACTGAAAAGAGCGGTGCGCTCGGCACACAATCCGCTGGGATAAGCCACATTCTCCTGATTGCTACCCGTAACCACTGCACCGCCGGAGAGACGGACTGCCGCGCCTACAGCAAAACCGGAATAGGGAGAGTAACTGCTGAAAGAGGCCATACGAGCCGCTTCGACCAACTCACGATCGGACGAAGACAATTCGTCCAAACCGCAAACTTTAACCTCACAAACGTATCTCAACTGCTTCATTTCGATGTTTTTTTCGTGTAAACCAATTGTTTTAACACAAAGTTACTAAAGAAATCGGCTCTAATTGCTACAGAATGCCTATATTTGTGAAAAATTAGCAGAAGAAAGAGAAACATGAACGCAAAAAACACCGCCCTCGCCTTGTTGTTCGCAGCCGGACTTCAGAATCTGACAGCCACAGCCCAGCAACGAAGCCAACGCTATTTGGAGTATATCGAAAAATATAAGTACGAAGCCGTAGAGCAGATGCAACGCTATCGAATTCCGGCCAGCATAACCCTCGCACAAGGTCTTTTGGAAAGCGGCGCCGGACAGAGCCGACTGACCCGCCAGTCGAACAACCACTTCGGAATCAAGTGCGGAAGCACATGGAGGGGGAAGAAAACCTATCATGACGATGACGCCAAAGGCGAATGCTTCAGAGTATATAAAAACGCGCGCGAATCGTATGAAGATCACTCCCGCTTTCTCGCAACACAAAAGCGCTATGCTTCGCTCTTCAGCCTGAAAATCACCGATTACAAAGGTTGGGCCAACGGATTGAAGAAGGCCGGATATGCCACCAACCCGGCCTATGCAGGGAGCCTTATCAAACTCATCGAGCTATACAATCTGGACCACTTCGACAAAGGAAAACTCAAAGATGCATGGATTGCAAATCCCCACGATGTATTCCTGGCCAACGGACTGCTCTACATAATAGCACGACAGGGAGACACGTTCGACAGACTCGCTGATGAATTCGACATCTCGGCACGCAAAATACGAAAATACAACGACCTCTACAAAGGATATACTCTCCAAGAAGGAGACATCATCTATCTCGAAAAGAAAAACCGGAAGGCCAAAAAGCCCTACAAAATCCATCGGGTAGAGGTGGGAGAGTCGATGTACTCCATCGCACAACGCTACGGCATCCGACTCGAAAGGCTCTACAAAATGAACGACAAGGCTGCTGACTATGCGCCAAGCGTTAACGAAATCTTAAAGCTCCGATAACCCAATTCGCCTGTCCCAAAAGAAAATAATACCTTTTCAAATAAAAAAAGAGGGGAATGAGCCTGCAATTCTTGCTTCTTAAAAAGAATATCCATATATTTGCAAACGATAATAAACCATGAATAGTCTGTTAACATGTAACCAACACGACAACCATGAAACATATCCTTTCAACTTACGAGCCAATAACGCTCGAAGAGATGTCCGGTATCAGACTGATGAAACGAACCGACACCAAGTTTGTCACCACCATGAGCAAACTTAAAGAGATACTCCTGCTTGCCAGAGAGAAGTATCGCGTGCAAACCATTGACGATGTTTGCAATTTACCCTATTACACTCAGTATTTCGACACAGCAGAATGTGCCATGTTCCTCGAACACCAAAACGGAAAGAAGACACGACAGAAAATCCGCGTGCGAGCATACGAACATACCGGAATCTCTTTTCTCGAAGTGAAAAACAAAAACAATCACGGACGCACGCACAAAAAGCGTATCTCCATACCAACTACGCCTACGCGTGATGAAGAGTGTTATCAATTCATCGACTCGCATTCGCGCTATACGCCCGAATCGCTGACTCCGCAAATCGAAAACCACTTCCACCGAGTGACATTGGTCAATAAACGAATGACAGAACGCCTGACCATCGACACTGACCTGCGTTTTCACAACGTACAAACCGGAATAGACTGCTCGCTCGACCAACTGGTCATCATTGAACTCAAACGAGACGGTAACACCGAATCGCCCATTCGGGAAATCTTGCGCGACCTGCGCATCCATCCGGCCGGATTCAGCAAATATTGCATGGGAATGGCCCTGACAAACCCGACCTTGAAGCAAAACCGCTTCAAGCCTCGCTTGATGGCCATCCAAAAGATGCTCGCAAATTAACATGTATAACTTTTAAATTGATTTAATATGGATTTTTTTCAAGAAATGGAACTCATGGATACGCCGATTATGGACGTGTTCAGCTTTGCACAGTTGTTGCTTCGCTTCTCTTTCAACCTCTTAATGGTGTGGTTAATCATTCATTGGCTCTATTATCCACGATGCAAAAGACGTGACTACTACTTCACTTTCCTGATGATAAGCGTCAGCATCTTTTTCCTAATCTTCCTTTTGGGAAGCGTGAAGATTAAAGTAGGATTCGCCCTCGGACTCTTTGCCATCTTCGGCATCATCCGCTACCGAACCGAATCGATGCCGGTGCGCGAAATGACCTATCTGTTCGTCATCATCGCCATGTCGGTCATCAATGCTTTGGCCGTAACCATCAGCTACAGCGAACTCTTCATGACCAACCTGCTCTTTGCCATCTGCATCTGGATTTGCGAAAGCAACCGATACCTCAAACATGTTTCGTGCAAACATATTCAATACGACAAAATAGACCTGATTGTTCCGGAAAAGAGAGCCGAACTGATTGCCGACATCGAAAAGCGCGTAGGCGTGAAAGTGTTGCGCATCGAAGTGGGAGCCATCGACTTCCTCCGCGACATGGCTATGGTTAAGGTCTTTTATGAACCAAACAGCGATGAAATCAACACCATTGACTCAATGATTAAAATACCCAAAGAAGTATGGACAGAAAAAGAATAATCCCATTGATGATGCTGGCGGGAACTTTGTGTTGCACAAACG
>JAFUNW010000219.1 GCA_017472905.1 Bacteroidaceae bacterium | reverse complement strand
TGGCTTTTCTATGATTTTGTGGAAAAAGAGATAATCCCTCAAGACCTCGGGAAGAAAAGTTTTTCCCGTACCGGTATCTCCAACAATAATCGTATTGATATTCAGCCAAATATTATGTGTATGTGCACTTGTTCGTAATCGACTATACGTCTCAACCGTTTGCCGGATCTGCTGTTTCAAACTATCTCGCCCAACAATCTTATCCAGTGGGTCTGTCACTGAAACAACCGGATTACCACACCACTTGCAAAAGCGGGCTGTTGCACGATTCTCTTTTTTACATTGTTGGCAAAGCATTATTCTTCCAAATTGATAAATTGATAAAATAGTTCCATCACTTGTTGTCTGAAAGAATCCGTATCCGGACTACCCATATCCATCAAAGATGCATGAAAAGCCACAAACAAAACGAATAAAAGCAATAACAACAGAATACTTTCGACATAATGTATGGTTGTTTCAACTTTTAAAGCATTCAAGACTCCCACCGTATCTTCCAACTCCCGATAATTGGACCCTCTGAAACGAAAACTCTTTTGTTTATACGTATAATACAACGGGTCTATTAATGAAGTATTGATATTTTCCTTAAATATATTTTTCAGTTCTTGCTCTGTATGCGACAAGCGATTTCGTCCAATGAAACACATGCCTACAACATAACACCAGATCATTCCGACAGAAACAAGCCTTAACAACATCGGATGATCTGCTCCAACCAACGTCAATAACCAGGCTGGAAGCAAGCCCGACAACAAACCGACAATAGCAGACAACATATTAAATGCAACCCCACCGCCATTGAAATAACTGCGGGTTGCTGCCACTATCATTAAAACTCCCCCGACAGGCAGACCTACAGAAAAATAGATTCGATGTATAAACTCTTCCGGGTCAGAATAGCCCAAAACAAGAATAAACAAGGATAAACAAACTGCAGCAACTATAAACAGAATCTTTAATGTTTTCTCTTGCGCCTGCATGCGAAAACTTAATACCCTATATTCTTTCAGTTTCTTGCGACTGTCTTCTTGTGCATGACGAAAACGTTTATAAGAAGAGTTATCCGGCATCACTCGTCCCACCTCCAACAGATAATCCTTCAAAGCATGCTCGTAACTATATTGTTCTGAAAAATTCCGCATGGGATCTTCATGAAAAAAGATTGTCAACCATTGTTCCATACATCCCTGCTTCATCTCCGTACGAATCACAGACACGTTCAATTGACGAAACTCTTCCAAAGAACTAATCAAATCTCCACCTGTACGCAAATAATACGATGGAGTCGTACCCAATCCTTTACAGAAACGATAGGATGCAACCCGTATATCATACGAGCCGTAGCGATCTGAATTCTCAACGGAAGCCAAATCAAAGACTTGATTATGCAAAATCAGGACATCACGCCAACCATGCATTTCAGCATAATAACGCAACCGACTATTCTGCCCTATGAACTCTTCCATCTGACGCATAAATTCCGGTTCACTACAAAACTGCATCTTTACGAGCTCTTCACTCATTAAGAGCGATACTTGCTCCCGG
Source organism: Bacteroidaceae bacterium (assembly GCA_017472905.1). GTDB lineage: Bacteria > Bacteroidota > Bacteroidia > Bacteroidales > Bacteroidaceae > Phocaeicola_A. Next base: position 908 of record JAFUNW010000219.1, on the reverse strand, counting down.
GTTTTGGCTTGACGTAAATCAAAGCCGACATGTGGATCTAAATGATAAAGGACACGATACGCACGCGAACGGCTGTATGGAAGTTTCTCATCATATAGTTTCTTTATATCTACATAAAGCAATGGGTCACACTTATAATACATCCACGAAAGCAAACGTCCGTCTGTAAGCGAGCGCCATTCCTCTTCACTACAATCACCGGCCGCAAACGTTTCTATAATTTCAGGTATAGACGAAGAGGGTTTTCCGGATAAGAATGGAAGCGTATTGTCTATTTCGAAAATCATGCGTTGCAAAGCGACTTCAGCCCGATCCGTCTTGAAATATTCCCGCAAACGGGAAACTTCCAATTCTGTGGTAATCTCCAAATAGATAAACAATGGATTATACTCGTCACGCAGCAACAATTTGTATTCATCAGCATTCGCCAACAGAGACAATACGATTTCTGATACATTGCCACATTCAGTTCCTCTTACATCACAATATGGCCGACTCTTATCCAATGTATAAAGTGCTGCACAAAAGCCGGCATCCCGATTATGAGGATAACGCCGTGCTACTATGTCATTCAACTCTACGGCCAATTTCCGATTGCCACACTCTTCCAACCATGAAGATATCATCTTGCCATACAGATATTTGATACCTAAGCTTTTCCGTTCTGCCAACAACATGGCCAACTCATGAGCATTGGAAGCCAATACATTTTTCTCCGAATCTACGACAAAAGACTTATATCTCAAATAGACAGAGGCCTCATCCACCTCTACATCTTCCCCCTTATACCATTGCTCAACCTCATGAAAGCCCCATCGTTTATCAGGATTTACAACTGTCAAGCCGCGTATGATATGGCGAACTCTTTCGGGAAGTTGTTCTATATCGGGCAATTTACCCTCTCCTTT
>JAFUNW010000218.1 GCA_017472905.1 Bacteroidaceae bacterium | reverse complement strand
GAGAGTAAACGTCAGCGTTGGGCGAATCCTGAAACCGGTCATTCTCCCAATTTCTGGGGACGAAGCATTGGTTGGTGGTTTATGGCGATGGTGGATATTCTCGATTTTGTTCCCGAAGGACATGAAGGACGCGATACGTTGATTTCCTACATACAGGGATTGGCAGAAACGTTGCCTCGTTACCAGCGCGATGGTTTGTGGTATCAGGTATTGGATTGTCCGGAACGAAAAGGTAATTTCCCGGAAGCTTCCGTTACGACACAGTTTATGTATGCTTATGCCAAAGCTGTCAACAAAGGGTATATCGACAAGAAATACCGCGATGTGGCTTTGGATGCCTTCAACGGTTTGAAGAAACATTTGCTGAAAGAGCTTCCCGAAGGTGTACTCAGTCTTACCCGTTGTTGTCAGGTGGGTGGTCTTGGAGGAAATCCCTATCGCGATGGCAGCTTCCAATATTATATAGGTGAGAAGATGAGAGACAACGATGCCAAGGCTACCGGTCCCTTCATTATGGGCTGTCTGGAGCTGGGGCTGTAATCAGATTATGGAGTATAACGTGGATAAGTAAATCTGTTATTTGTAATCAAAGATTTGTAATCAAGAGTGTAGAATCCCGGCTTTGGAAGATTTTCTACTTTTTGTGAATGATAATACACTCTTACAGAGAGTGGAACTCCTAAATTTGCGAAGTGAAACTTAAAAAAATATTAATTAAAAAAAACAAACTTATGAAAAGAATTACTTCTTTATGGATTGTGCTTCTGGCAATGGCAGTCTCTGTCAATGTGATGGCACAAGTAAGAAAGACATGGGATTTCTCCAAAGGATTCAGTGATGCAACTTGGGAAAACTTAATTGCAGACACTGAAAATTGGGCCAGTGAAGGAACCAATGAAGATGGAAGTCATAAAGGTTTTAAAACCAATACAAAACTTTCCGGAGAATTGACTGCAAATGGACAAGTTATCGAAGAACTTCGACATGTGTCGTTCGGTACTTCCGGTTTGAAAGGTAACGACTACATTATTCGTCCCAAAAACATTCGTTTGAATCGTGCTAACATGGTCATGAATTTCCCGAGACTTGCTCCGGGACAAACATTGACTATTCGTGCTCGTTCTGCTAATGGTTCTGCTACTGACAGAGGTTTCGTAGCAGGAAATGACAATTTGGAGTATATTTCCGGTCCTAAAGACGGTACGTGTATCGGTCATCAAGCTGAAGGATATGGTAATGCTGATTATCCGGTAGATGAAGATGGAAACTATACTTTGGTGTGGAAAGTTCGCGAAGACCTTGGAGTTGACTCTGCAGACGTTTCTATCAAGACTAGTCCGAATGGCGGATTGGATATCGTTCTTTTCATGATTGACGAAGGCGATGACGTAATCGAGGTGGCTAACAAAATTGCTTATCTTTATGCCGATAAAGAGGGCTATGATGTAGAGAGCGACCCCGTATATGGCGTACTCAGTGGAACTGACGATATTGTAGAAGCAATCAATATCACCAACTTTACTGCAGCCGATACGGATACCATCAATGCTTTGGAGAGTAACTACGACTTGGTTGTTGTTTCAGAAACACCTTCCAGCACACACGCTTTTGCTTCTGCATTGAAAGGTATGGTAAACCGCGTGCCGATGTTGAACATGAAGTCGTTCTTCTATAAGAGTGGTGTATGGGGTTGGGGAGCCGGCTCTAATCCGAAACCTGCAACCGGAACCATCGTTTTGACAGAAGCCGGTGCTGCTCATCCTGCAATTGCTACATTGGG
>JAFUNW010000217.1 GCA_017472905.1 Bacteroidaceae bacterium | reverse complement strand
CGTCCGGTCGTATGCCTCCTCCATCACGCACTTCGCGTCCGGCTGCCGTATAGAATATGTGTGTCAGACTGTCCGGAATGCGGTTGGCATTTCCTTCTCCATCGCGGTGTTGGTAATCTATCGCTTGGATGCATCGTCCGCTGGGAATGTAATATTTGGATGTCGTAACTTTCAGCTGGCCGTTGTAGGGGAGGTCGCGTGGCACTTGAACCAATCCTTTTCCAAAAGTACGTGTGCCGATGATGGCTGCCCGGTCGAGGTCTTGTAATGCACCGGAGACAATCTCAGCTGCTGAGGCCGTTGCTCCATCTACCAATACGGCCATTGGTATTTCCAGGTCAAGAGGCTCTTTGGTGGTTTTGTAAACGTGGCATGCCTGACTAAGTTTTCCTTTGGTAGAAACAATTTCAGTGCCTTTGGGGACGAACAGGTTGACTATTTCAACTGCTTCATTCAGCAATCCGCCGCTGTTACTTCTTAAGTCTAGTATCAACGAGGTTGCTCCCTGATTCTTTAAATCAATGACCGCCCGGCGTACATCGCGTGAACATTTGGTTGTGAAACTGTTGAGTATGATATATCCGGTTACAGAATCTTTCAGCATGCCGTAGTAGGGGACAGCCGGAAGTTGAATGTTGCGTCTTGTAATCTTGAACTCCAGTGGTTGTGCTTCTCCGGGTCGTTCCACTTTGAGTACAAAAGTGGTTCCGGCTTCGCCGCGTAAAAGGTTGCTGACCTTGTCGGTAGGCATACCTTTGATGTCTTTTCCTTCAATTTCAAGGATGATGTCTCCGGCTTTCAATCCTACTTCGGAGGCAGGGGTATTGGCGTATGGTTCAACGATGGCTACTCGATCGCGCGACTTATAGAGACGGATAATGGAGCCGATTCCGGCATACTTTCCGGTGGTCATCTGCTTTAGTTCATCTAATTCCTCCTCCGGATAGTAGGTCGTATAAGGGTCGATTTCGGCTATCATGGCATCAATTCCCACTTTTATAACTTCTTGCGGATTGATGGTGTCTACATAAAACAGGTCAAGCTCTTTGAATATGGAGTTGAATACGTCCAGATTCTTGGATACTTGAAAATTGTGGTCGTCATTCTTGAATCCGACAAAGCCGATACACAAGGCAAGCACGATGCCTATAATTAAAGTTTTCTTTTTCATCTTACAATTTATGGTCTTATTTTAAAAACAAAAGTAGTGGAAAAGGTTGCAACACTCCTAAAATGGTGCAAACTTTTAACTTTATTTCGTTCCTTTGGCTTTCGCTGTGGATTTAAAAGATATATTTTATGATAAAGTAGAGGAGATTTCTTAGGACGTGCTCTTAAAAAAAAGGTGTAATCTCATAATTTTTTGTCAAAGGAGTTGCATATTTCAAAATATCCTATTAATTTTGCAGCGCAATTCTAGAAAGAGCCTAGATGACTGCTTCAGTAGCTCAGTTGGTTAGAGCACATGACTGTTAATCATGGGGTCGTTGGTTCAAGCCCATCCTGAAGCGCTTTTTCTTTCGAACAATTGCATTGCTTCAGTAGCTCAGTTGGTTAGAGCACATGACTGTTAATCATGGGGTCGTTGGTTCAAGCCCATCCTGAAGCGCGTCATATTGCGATAATTTTAAGTTAGTAAAGGCTTCAGTAGCTCAGTTGGTTAGAGCACATGACTGTTAATCATGGGGTCG
>JAFUNW010000216.1 GCA_017472905.1 Bacteroidaceae bacterium | reverse complement strand
CAAAATCAACAAGCAAGTTTCCTTTATGGTCAAAATGTTTAGCAGTGTGATTCGGGAAACGAACCTCTATAACCTCCTTTGTAAGATTAATTTGAGGATTTTCAACGGCAAACAAGGTATCCATATTTTCAGAAAACAGTCCGTACAGATTGGCTTTCTGAACTTTCCAGAAAGAATAGTCATGATAAATGGCATCATATTCCGGATTCAAGACCCAATTTCCTTTTCGGTCGATTAATCCGGATTTATTACTCACTACATCTTGTACTATACAATAACCATCATGGAATGCATAACGTGGATCGTCCGGATATACAGTCAAATTATTATCAATAACTATTTCGCCTGCATGGTTTATGAATACAAGGCGTCCTTCATATTCCACAGCTGCCAATCCTTCCGAGAAGACCCAAGCACGAGTATACAAAGTCGGTATCACTACTTCACCGGTATAACGATTTAAATATCCACGCTTACCTTCTTTCGCGAACACAGCCAAAGAATCGTTGTTATAAGAATTATAAACCCAATCGACCTTATCCAAAACAACTTTATCAAGCTTCTTACTATAAATCCGCCCGCTGTTTCCATAGTATAATCTTTGATGAAGAATGTCTTTACTGATGTATTTAACATCATACACCCTTTCCGATGTATGCGGACGAATCCATTGACGATACACCATCCCGTCTATAAAGTAATAAACAAACAAAAAGGTAAACAAAGTAAATAAAGTGACAAAGCTGGTTGCAAAAACACGCCACAAGACTTTACCATACGTTGTACCATCTTTGTAACCAAAAACTTTGGCAATTGACCGAAACATTTGACAGATACCATTCCAAAGCACTGTCCAAAACAACTTCACTGAAATCTTCTTTTTCATTGCATTCTTCTTATGAATAGTTAAACTTATGTTATTTGTCTTTTAATTTCTACATTATTAAAGAGACATAAACAATGCTTAAACTATCAGTAAAAAAAGAAAAAAGCATCAACGATTTTACTCATTGATGCTTTTCTGTCAGATATGCTCTACGGCACATTATCCTTATTCAGCTTTCTTGGCTGTTTTCTTAGCCGATTCTTTCTTTGCAGCCGGTTTCTTAGCTGTTTCTTTCTTTACCGGAGCTGCTTTTTTCTTGGGAGCTGCTTCCTTTTTAGTACTCTCCGGAGAAACTTTTGCCAATTTAGCCTGAAGTTTGTCTATCTCTTTATGAAGAATTTCCAACTCTTCACCTTGATTCTTGATTGTTGTAAGCAAAGCATTCAACTCTTCATTATCCATTTCTACCGGATACAATGCATTCACACGGCTGATGAAATCGCCCAAGATATTCATGTAGTTGGTGAAAGCATCGAAAGGAGAATCGTAAATTCCACGATTCAACCAAATGCCGGTATTCTTGGTTGTCATAAAACGGAAGTTGTTGCTAGCCTGCATATAGCTCCAATCTTGTTTAATACGGCGATCGGTACACAAATGCACACGCTCAGCAACACTATACAATTTGTCAAATGCTTCGCGTTGCATTACATTTCCTAACCAACAACTGATGTCACGCTCTTCGTCCACCCATGACATGGGATATGGAACATCTACTTGATCGACTGATTTCAGTTTTGAAATAACCTCCGAAGGAGTAGAGAAAGTGATGCCTTTCTCTTTCGCACAGATAGGCAAAGCTTTCAAGAACTCCAGAATGTTTGAAGACAAAGGTTGTGAAATACCCAATGCGGAAAGTTCCATAAAGATATTGATTACCTGCTCTTCTGCCGGAAGCTCATCAATCCATCCGATATAGCGATCGGCAAATAATGGATATTCATTCCAATCGGAATTATTGAAACGAAGACTGATATCGTCCGACAATTTGAAGTCGCGCAATAACAATTTCAGGTTGTGGTTATAAGCACAATGATAGAGGTAGTGCGGACTCTTCCAACCCAACACATGTTTGGCTCCTTCGGTCAACATACCTTTAAAGCCCATATCGGCAACCATTGCACCAATCTCGTTTGAATAAATCAAGCTGGAATTGCGGAATACTTTCGGCTCTTTTCCAAACATCTGCTTAATTTTCTTACGCATATTCTCTACATCCTCGCGGAAGCACTCCTCATTAGCCAACGAAGACAAACCATGAGAATAGGGTTCGCAAAGGAATTCGCAACATCCTGTATCGTTGAGCTCATGCAACAATTCTACAACACGTGGAGCATAGATTTCCAACTGTTCCAAACCTACACCCGAAAGTGAAAGAGCCACCTTGAATGCACCTTCGTTGCTCTTGGCCATCTCTATCAACGTACTTAAAGCCGGAATATATGAGCGTTCTGCTATATCCGTAATGCTTCGTTCATTTTCGTAATCGTCATAATAATAATGGTCACGTCCAATATCGAAGCAGCGGTAGCGTTTCAGATGAATAATCTGATGTATCTCGAAATAAAGACAAATTGTTTTCATATCTTATTGTTATTTTAAATTTTCCTATTTTGCATATTTTCTGATTAACTCATCATAAATGGCACGATGCTTGAGGCCTACCTTTTCCCAAGTAATGCCATCGACCTCTTTCTTGCCCTCTTCCTGCAGATACTTGAAGAGTGAAGGATTCGTACAGATGGAGTAAATGGCATCAGCCATAGCGTTGATATCCCAATAATCCACCTTGATGACATTCTCCAATATTTCTCCACAACCGGACTGCTTGGAGATAATGGAAGGTGTACCGCACTGCATCGCCTCCAACGGAGCAATACCAAAAGGTTCTGACACCGAAGGCATAACAAAGACGTCACTGTTCTTATAGGCTTCATACACCTGTTTGCCGCGTTGGAAACCAGGGAAATGGAATCGGTCGGCAATACCTCGCGCGGCAGCCAAATTTATCATGGCGTCCAACATATCTCCCGAACCGGCCATGACGAAGCGGATGTTTCGTGTGCGTTGCAAGACCAAAGCTGCTGCTTCTACAAAATACTCCGGTCCTTTCTGCATAGTAATACGTCCTAAGAAAGTTACCACTTTCTCTTTGGGATGATCCACCCGAGGAATATCCTGCAACTCTTGCGACAACGGATAAACGGCATTGTGCATGGCCACACACTTGCGGGGGTCTTGATGATACTGATGAATCACCGTTTGACGAGTCAATTCCGATACGCACATGATGCAATCGGCATGGTCCATACCGTCTTTCTCTATGGAATAAACTGTCGGATTCACTTTACCACGCGAACGGTCAAAGTCAGTGGCATGAACGTGAATACACAACGGTTTACCGCTTACCATCTTTGCATGCACTCCGGCAGGATAGGTTAACCAATCGTGTGCATGAATGATGTCGAACTCTTGTTGACGAGCTACCACACCCGCTATAATCGAGTAGTTATTAATCTCTTCATGCAAATTTTTCGGATAACCTCCGGCAAACTCCATACAACCCAAGTCGTTCACGTGCATGTAAGAGAAGTCGGCATAGATATGGTCACGAAATGCATAATATTGCTCCGGCGTCATATAATTCGGCAGACGAGACTTCAAATAATCGTAGTTCATATCTCGCCAAACAATAGGCACTTGATTCATTCCGATGATGTTCAAGAACTTCTCTTCCTCACCGGTGGGTTTGGGCAAACAGAATGTAGTTTCCACATCCCCTTGCAAACTCAATCCTTTGGTGATTCCATAAGAGGCTACAGCCAAACCACCTAATATTTTGGGAGGAAATTCCCATCCAAACATTAATACTTTCATACTAGGGCCCTCCTTATTTATAAGTCATACTTACTCAACAAATACAACGTTCTCAAAATCTCAGCCACATTCATGGCAAAAGAAACTGCACCGCGACCTTTGAAAGGTGGATTTCCATCGAACAACTCCGGAATAGAACCTACGCAATGAGAATTCATCTCGGCTTCATATCCAATCAACTGACGCTCGATAAAGCCCAATGCACTCATCTTGTAAACTCGCAAGTAAGCTTCGAAATAGAAACCGGCCAACCAAGGCCATGCCGTTCCCTGATGATAGGCATAGTCGCGCTGTGTTTGAGGGCCGACATAGTTCGGATTGTATCCTCCGCTCTTCGGACTCAATGAGCGCAAACCTTTGGGAGTCAACAACTCTTTCGTAACAATGTCAAGCACTTTCTTTTTCTGATGTGCGTCTAGCGGAGAATAGTCAAATGCAACAGCAAAAATCATGTTCGGTCGAACACTCCAATCCATCATATAGCCATCGACATAATCAAACAAATAGCCATATTCATTCAAGAATGTTTCAACAAACGATTGTTTCACCGTTTCTGCCAAAGCTTCCAACGTCTTTCCTTCCGGTTCACGTCCGTTATTTACAAACATATCAGCTACAAAACGAAGTGCATTGTACCACAATGCATTCACCTCAACAATGTATCCTGTACGCGCAACAACAGGACGTCCGTTTGCCGTTGAGTTCATCCAAGTAACAGCCTTGTCTTGTCCATTGGTATAGAGCAGACCATTCTGATGCAGGAATAGGTTGTTATGCTTACCGCTACGTACATAATCCATAATGATGTCCATCAATTCGCCATATTTTTCCCAGCATTTCTTGGGCGAAATAATCTTAGCATATTGCTGCAAGGTCCATATTGCCCACAACAAGACATCGGGATGCTCCATTTCATAAACCTTGCATTTCGAAGGACGTTCTTCAATGAAATCCATGATGGCTTCACGAGCTGTTTCCATAGCTTGCTCAAACTCGTTGATTTCATCAACAGCCAAGGTCAATCCAGGCAAAGCAATGAACATGTCGCGGGCACGACATTTAAACCAAGGATAGCCGGCCAATACGTAATTACGGTCGCCCTGTTTGTTGTGAAACTGATGAGCTGCATTTACCAAACAATGGTAGAAACTGTCGCGAGGTGCACGAACGGCCACCTCATCGTCAAAATTCTTCTTCAATGTCCGTGTAGAGACTTCAGAAACACCCCCCGAGAAGACTACACTCTCGCCTTTCTTGATTTCCACCTCGAAATATCCCGGGACATACAGATCTTCATTGAAAGCATATCCGCGCTCTTGCTCTTTCGGATATTCTATGCCTCGATACCAATCTGGTTGGAAATGAAACTCGTTCTTTTTGTTAAGTTGCATGTAAAGTTCGGGATAACCGGGATACATACAGGTCTTGATTCCATTTTCCACCATCTGATAATCGCGGCTGGCCTGCCCATTCTCATGGGTATATTGCCGTACACTGCGGAATGCCAGAAACGGACGCAAGCGAAGAATCGTTGGCGAATGAGCTTCAACAAGGGTGTAACGGATAAGAATACGGTTTTCATGATGTACGAAAGCTTTTTCTTTCTTCAACACCACTCCACCTACTCGATAAATGGTTGTGGGTACTTTTTCCCACTCAAATTCACGGATATACTTATGTCCGGCCGGACTGTAAGTATTTCCTTGATACTTATGCAAACCGAGGTTAAACTCGGCACCATGCTGGATCACCGTCTCGTCAAGCGAGGAAAGAAGTACATGATTCTCATCATCAAGTTCCGGAATCGGAATGACAAGAAGACCATGGTATTT
>JAFUNW010000215.1 GCA_017472905.1 Bacteroidaceae bacterium | reverse complement strand
TTGCTTGATAAGCGCACGCTTCGTCAAATGGCTGCTACCATCACGCATACCAGCGTGCAACAGGCTGCTCTTTGTTATGCCCACCTGCTCCTCTGTAAGCTCGTCATAGATGGCCGAAATGCTCCCAAAGAAGTAATCTTTCTTCTCCCATATCAAGTGTACCCAAATAACCTTAGTGTCTGCCATAACTCTTTGAAATTTTGTGCAAATATACCAAATAATTATTATATGGAATAATATAGCATTTGAAAAGTCAAAAAAGAGAGCAAAATAAAAGCGGCCAAATAAGCCGCTCACCCCTTTGCACCGATAAAGTGTCCACCTCGACAACGAAAAGCCCGGAGAAGCCCCAAAACGAGCCTCAAAAGCCCTTGTTCGTCCGGTACTCAACCCTCAATGTAACATTTGCCGTTCAAACACCGTTCAATGCCTACTCGAATGTAACACGAATGTAAACCGAATGTCGCATTTCGTTTTTGTCCTGTTCCTCCATCCTCTTATGGCTAACTCCCTATTTATCAAAGCTACACACCGATTTACAAAGAAAGGGAAGCATCACATTTCGTTTTGCCCCCCTTACAAACATCAAGTAAGAATGTTTCCTCCAACGAATGGATGCACCAACCTGTAAGGAAAATGGAATTGAGCAAAAATTATTTTCCTCAGTCGTCTTTTGAGAACATTCCCGATTATGCTACGCTTTGGAAGGAATTTATCCAAGAATTCAAGTTTATTCAGGCAAATACCTATCGGGCATTCTCAGAAACATTACTTAATCTGCTATACAAATATGCCACAACAATCCCTGCAAGCACTATCAATTTCCCTGATGTATCTTTGTATGACCATTTGAAGACGACTGCAGCATTGGCTGTATGTTTATATGATTACCAACAAGAAAAGGGAAACGAAGGAAATCCTTTCTTGTTGATAGGAGCCGATTTCAGCGGCATTCAGTCATACATTTATCAGATAGTATCCAAACATGCAGGAAAGAATCTAAAAGGACGTTCTTTCTATTTACGTATTTTGTCGGATACTATAGTTCGATATTTATTAAAACAACTGCATCTATTTCAAGCCAATGTTATTTATAATTCAGGTGGAGGCTTTTATTTATTGGCTCCCAATACTTCTTTTGTAAAAAAACAATTGGAGCAAGCTATCAAAACGATAGAAAAACAATTGTTCGCGACTCATGGAACAACACTTTACGTTGCTATCGACAGCATTGAGTTGTCAAAAGATGCACTTATGCATCGAGGAGGAGAACATTTGGGAAAAGTTTGGGGTGAGTTATTTATAAAAAGAGATAAGAAAAAAGCCACCAAGTTTGCTTCTCTCATCCAAACAGAATACTCATCATTCTTTGAAGCATCCATGATGGGAGGGGAAGCCAAACGTGACAGCATAACAGGTGAAGAATTCCTGACCAATGAGATTGTCAAAGAAAAAAGTGGTTTGATATTAAAAGAAATCACAGCTTGCCAAATAGAAATCGGCAAAAAATTGCGAGAAACCAATCTGCTCGTTATTAAGGAAGGTGAACCTTTAAGCTATTGGAAAGACAGAGTACATATTTCTCCTGCATCTTTGGGATTCACCTACTATTTCTTAGACAGTAAAGAGGAATTGGAGAAAATGAAAGAGAAACTGAGCGCTTCGGCAGATGAAGTGACAGTTCTCACCATGAATGGAACTAATGGCGATTGTGACTTCTTACATACTTTGAATGGAATAAACAATATTTACGGTCTTGAGTTCTATGGCGGAAATGAAATAGACCACAAG
>JAFUNW010000214.1 GCA_017472905.1 Bacteroidaceae bacterium | reverse complement strand
TCACACCACAGATACAAATGATGTTCGATGCAGCAAGCGAACCGGACTTCATGATCTTCTATAACGGACCTAAATGCGGAGCCTCAGCCCCCGACCACGCACACCTGCAGGCCGGAATTGAACCCGGACTCCCCATCTTCTACGAAGATTGGAAGAAAAAACTCATCGCACGGATGCCCGACATCCAATCTCCGCTCAGCGAACAACTTTTCCTGCTGGAAGATTATCCCTGTCCGGTATTCCTCATTGAAGCACCCGAACGAAAAAGCCATTTGCTGGACCTCCTGCTGCAATCGCTGCCCATACACGAAGGCGAATACGAACCACGAATCAACGTAATCTGCCGCAAAAATGATGACTACAAATACGAAGTATGCATCTTCGTACGTAGCAAACACCGTCCCGACTGCTACTATGCCGAAGGCGACAAACAAATATTGGTCAGCCCCGCTTCGCTGGAGATGGGCGGATTCTTCCCCATAGCCCGCGAAGAAGATTTCCGGAAAATAAACGAAAGAACCATCCGGAAAATACTGAAAGAAGTTTCTATCACACACAATGAAGCTGAAAAGATAGCCGAAACTGTGGCAAAAAAGGCCAAAGAATCTCAATTCAACAACGAAACGTGGAGAGAGCTGTTGGATTTCTATGACCAATACACCCGGCTCGACCGATAAACCAACCGCGCCGACACCGAATACAGCCGGCGCGGAATAGTTCAATATATTACAAAAGCAAATGAATGCACCCGACATCAACGTTGGCATTGTCAACGCACAAGAAATAAACTTCGCGCTGAACAAGAACTACTCGGCAAAAGGAAATACCGTAGTCGGCGAACAAAATGTACGATTTGAAGACGGAGGAATTCGCTGGAGAGACAAACTCTATCAGGAACTGACATTCTGCCCGCTCGAAGAAGAAGCCTCGTTCTCGCTCTACAATGTGACCATCGGAATCAACTTCCATTGGGAACGACAAGAAACGCAGATTTTTCAAGGCACACTCAAACTCGTGGTCGAAGAGGGAAAAATCACCGCCATCAACATTTTGCCGGTCGAAGACTACCTGATCAGCGTCATCTCCTCCGAAATGAAAGCCACCTCTTCGCTCGAATTTCTCAAAGCGCACGCCGTTGTCTCGCGAAGCTGGCTCTACGCACAAATCGAAAAGCACAAAGAACTGAGCAGGAAAGAGCACAGCGGATTTTTCTCCTTTCAAAAAAGCGACACCGAGCTAATCCGCTGGTACGACCGCGAAGACCACACCATCTTCGATGTCTGTGCGGACGACCATTGCCAGCGATATCAAGGTATCACCAAGGCAAGCAATCAAACTGTAGTCCAAGCCGTCATAGAGACCTGCGGACAAGTGTTAATGATGGAAGAAAGCATCTGCGATGCACGCTTCTCGAAATGTTGCGGAGGAGCCACCGAAGAATTTGAATACTGCTGGGAGGACAAACACTACGACTATCTGGAAAGCCGGCGCGACTTCATCGGTAAACAGAACCTCCCCCTGCCCGACCTGACGCAGGAAAAAGAGGCTGAACAGTGGATTCGAAGCACCCCCGAAGCATTTTGCAACACCCGAAACAAGAAAACCATCGCACAAATATTGAACAACTACGACCGGGAAACGACCAATTTCTACCGATGGAGGATAGAATACAAACAGGAAGAGCTGGCCGAATTGATTCGCGAACGAACCAAAACGAATTTCGGCCGAATAAAAGACCTTGTGCCGCTGCAACGCGGAAAATCAGGGCGCATCACCCGTCTCCAAATCGTAGGAACCCAACATACCCTTTGCATCGGAAAAGAGTTGGAAATCAGACGTACACTTTCGCCGACCCATCTGTTTAGTTCGGCTTTCATCGTTGAAAAAGAAATGAGCAACGATTCAGAAATTCCCCAAACTTTCACCCTCATCGGAGCCGGATGGGGACACGGAGTGGGGCTATGCCAAATCGGGGCCGCCGTAATGGGAGAAAAAGGATACCGATACGATGAAATACTGCTCCACTACTTCAAAGGAGCGGAAATCAGAAAACAATATTAAACGACTAAAATTTCGAGAGTAACTTGCGAAGCTTGAATTAAACAATGAAAGAACAAACTTTCGTTTCTTAAAACAGACGTATGAACAACAGAATAAAAAAACTATCGCCTTGGGCATGGGTCCCGTCCCTCTATTTTGCCCAGGGACTCCCTTATGTCGCCGTCATGACTATCTCCGTCATCATGTACAAGCGGCTGGGAGTAGGAAACGCCGAGCTGGCCTTCTACACCGGATGGCTCAACCTGCCTTGGGTAATCAAACCCCTTTGGAGCCCGTTTATCGACCTCATAAAAACCAAGCGTTGGTGGATTATAACCACCCAATTGCTCATTGGCGCCGGGCTGGCAGGCATAGCCTTCACCATTCCGACCGACTACTTTTTCCAACTCACGTTAGCCGTTTTCTGGTTAATGGCTTTTAGCTCTGCGACACACGATATCGCAGCAGACGGCTTCTACATGCTGGGATTGGACACACATGAACAATCGTTCTTCGTAGGAATCCGAAGCACTTTCTACCGCATAGCCACCATTGCCGGACAAGGGCTGCTCATCATGTTGGCCGGACGACTCGAAACTTATACCGGGAATATACCCTACGCCTGGTTTATTACTTTCTTTATATTGGCCGGAATCTTCTTGATGCTCTGCGCCTACCATGCCTATGCCCTGCCGACTCCCCCGAACGATCGTCCGGCGGCAGACGTCTCATCGGGCAAGCTGATGCAGGAATTCGTAAATACGTTCATTTCATTCTTCAAAAAGGAAGGGGCCGGCGTAGCCATCCTTTTCATGTTGCTCTACCGATTCCCGGAAGCACAGCTGGGAAAAATGGCCATTCCATTCCTCGTTGACCCGATAGCGGAAGGCGGCTTGGGATTGACTACAGAAGAGGTGGGATTCGTTCAAGGCACTGTGGGCATCATCGGCTTAACGTTGGGAGGTATTTTGGGAGGCATCGCCGTATCGGAGCATGGACTGAAACGCTGGTTGTGGCCGATGGTCTGGGCCATTTCCCTACCCGATTTCGTTTATGTCTACCTCAGTTATGTCCAACCGGAATCGCTGTGGCCTGTAAATCTGTGCGTATTTATCGAACAATTCGGCTACGGATTCGGTTTCACGGCCTACATGCTCTTCCTTATCTACTTCGCAGATGGCGAACACAAGACGGCACACTACGCCATCTGTACCGCTTTCATGGCTCTGGGCATGATGCTTCCGGGAATGGCGGCCGGATGGCTGCAAGAGCTGATGGGCTACCAATACTTCTTCCTTTGGATTATGGTATGTTGCTCTATCACATTCCTCGTCACAGCCTATCTGAAAATAGATCCGGAATTCGGAAAGAAGAAATCATCCTAGAAAAAACAAAAATAAAACCTCCCGCACGCATTCTACAGCAGTACGGGAGGTTTTTCATCTATCCTAATGACACACAAGAGTTCAGCTTACTCTTCCGACTTGGTCTCAGACAAAGACTCTGTCTTTTCTGATGAGGATTCAACATTTTCGGACGGAACATTGCTTCGGTTCATGTTTGCCGTGAGGTACATCACAACCGACAACAGAACGAATAGAACTAACGAACCGGTCAGCAAAGCATAGGTTTCCATCTGGAGCAGCATGTAATTAACGATATAAACCAAAGCTACAAAGAGAGCCAAAAGGTATGCGCTCTTATTTTTCAAAATACCTCGGAAATAAAACAACAAAGAGGTCAGCGTCATCAAAGCTGCAACCAAATAAGAGACACCGAAAGAGATAAACTCCGAGAACGAAAGCAACAACGAATAGAACAAAACCAACGAAAGGGCTATCACAGCATATTGAACAGACTTTATCTCTTTACGCGTCAAGAACTCAACCAGCAAACCGGCCACAAAAACCAGCAAGATAATCAATATACCATATTTTACAGAACGTGCAGACTGCTGATAAGGATTAGCCGGCTCAACAAAGCGTACTCCCATCTTATCATAATATCCACTCGTATTGATGCGCAACACTTTCCACTCGGCATTGAAACCCGCTTCACTTATATTGTGCGTTTGAGGAAGGAAGTTTCCTTGAAAGCTCGGATGGGGATAGGCCGACTCCATCGCAAGAGTTGTCTCTTCCGCAATCGGAACAAAGAACAACTCTTCAGTTCCTTTCACCGGAATCTGCATCTTAAAATCTATCACCTCGCCACCTTTCAATTCAGCAGGCAACTTTATCGATGCTTGCAACTCTCCATTCACAGCCTTGAAACTGTAAGTCTTTCCGGCAAAGGTGATTCGAGGAGTTTCAGACAGCCCTTTTAAATCCGTAAGCTCTAATTTCAAATAAAGTTCCTCCGAACCGACAACCGAAGCCGGTACAGAAAAATTTCCCGTAATATCAACCACCGATTTATATACCAATACATTGTAAATCGAACGGGAACGAAGCTCTGTTTCAACGTTTACCTTATAATTTAGCTGCTGCGGACACAAAATTTTGTACTCGTACAAAACCTTTGCTTCCTGAGTAAGTTCTGATTTCCCTGTTTTTTCATTGATGGTATAAACTGCTGGATCAGTTATTTCAAACTGATAAACCAACATCGGACCTTCGATAGTCTGAGCCTTGGCTACAGAATTAGCTACTTCATTACAAACCGCATTTTTGTTACTTTCCCGATCAATAATTAACCCCTGAATTAATAATAAAGGGATAAACATAAACAAACATACTGCCGCAATAACACAAACCTTGACTGTCGTCAACTTTGACGAATGCTTCTTTTTCTCATTCATAATTCTACTTTTTAAATTAAACATTTATAAATTTGTTTTTCACTTTACCTAAAAGAGGAAATAAACTGATAAAAACTATCTGACTAATGAAAAAAAAAATTATTTCCACCTTTTCCCCACAAATACGCGCCCCAAAAAGATGACTCATTCACCACTAAACAAATGAATAAAACTCCCGTCTCACAAAGTGACCTGCTCTTTTTCGCATTAGCGCTGTTCAAAAAATCAGAATGTTTTCTCTAAATATGTGAACAAAACATAAACTTAGCAGATAAAAGAAAAAACTTTTTCACCGAAACCGGTTTTCTACGTAAATTTGCATCGTTTTTTAAAGATAGCAAAGAGCATATTCCCAATTGCAATGGATTCAGCAAACAAAACGACCAAAAACAAAGAAGAACTAAAAGTACGAATCATTGAAACAGCCAACAAACTATTTTCTTCAAAAGGAATCAAGGCTGTACACATGGATGAAATAGCAAATGAACTCTCCATTTCAAAACGTACACTCTACGAATTATTCACAGACAAGGAAAATCTTCTGCTTCAATGCGTCATTGCACACCAACAAATCAAACGAATACATCTGCAAAAAATTGCAGAACAAACCATGAACCCCTTGGAACTCGTTCTGAACATATACAAACATGGAATGAACGAGCTGCCCAATGTCGACATTCGATTCCTCGAAGATATTAAACGCTATCCGGCCATTATGGAACTCCTCGCCAAACAACGCGAAGAAGAAACAGAACGTGCACTGCACTTCTACAAAAAAGGAGTGGAAAAGGGAGTCTTTCGCGCAGACATTAAATTTGAAATGTTCCACCGACTAATGAATTTTGGAATGGACGGATATCTCAAAAGCAACCTTCTGGAAGAATATCCTTTGACCGACATTTTCGACACTTTAGTGAAAGTATATATGAGAGGCATCTGCACAACAGACGGTATAGCCTATCTCGAAAACTTTTTGAATAAGAACTAATAATTATAGGATTTATAAAACATTTTTTAGAATGAGAAAAAGTAAAAACTACTTAGCATGGGCTTTAATCCTAATGTTATCAGGAACTGTCTGTGCACAGGAAAAACTTGATCTGACGTTGGACAAGGCTCTGGAGATTGCTCTATCCGACAATCCAACGATTAAGGTTGCCGACCAAGAGATTGTTTTGAAAAAAGTGGCTAACAAGGAGGCTTGGATGAATTTGCTACCCGAATTAAGCGTGGGCGGATCATGGCAATACACCATCAAAGTACCTGTAATGGTATTGGGAGGACAGAAGTTCCAACTTGGAGATAATGATGTAAGCACCGTAGCCGGAACTGCAACACTAAGCCTGCCAATTTTCGCACCGGCCGTATACAAAAGCATGTCGCTCACAAAAACCGACATTCAACTTGCACAAGAAAAAGCGCGTGCTTCACGACTTGATTTGATAAACCAAGTAACTAAAGCTTACTATCTATTAATGCTGACACAAGACAGCTACGAAGTTTTACAGAAGAGCTACGAATTGGCTGAAGAGAATTTCAATGTAGTGAATTCACGCTACGAACAAGGATTAGTGAGCGAATATGACAAAATCAGCGCCGAGGTACAAATGCGTAACGTCAAGCCAAGCGTTGTATCAGCCGAAAACGGTGTTCGTTTGGCTAAGCTTCAACTAAAAGTGTTAATGGGAATCACTGAAGACATCGACTTAATCGTAAAAGAAAAGCTCAACAACTACGAAACCCTCGTTTTTACTAATCAATTGGACAATGAAAACAAAGGTTTGGAGAACAACAGTACCATGCGCCAATTCGATTTGAATGCTAATTTACTGAAGAAAAACGTAGGTTTAGCTTGGAGTAATTTCATGCCGACCTTAGGAGTTGCGCTCACAGGCCAATATCAATCTATGTACAACAACAATTGGAACGTTTTCAACTACAGTTGGATTGGAAGTTCACAGCTTACATTTAGTTTGAGTATCCCTATTTTCAGAGCTAGCAACTTCACCAAATTGAAAACAGCACGCCTGCAACGTACTCAATTAGAACTAAACCGTATCGACACAGAACGAAAACTAAATATGCAGGTTACAAGCTATAAAAATAACATGGCGGCTAGTTCAGAGCAAGTTCTCTCAAACAAAGAAGCCGTAAACCAAGCGAACAAAGCACTTTCTATCTCTAAAAAACGCTACGAAGTAGGAAAAGGTACAGTATTGGAATTAAACAGTTCACAAGTGTCTCTGACTCAATCCGAACTAACATACAGCCAATCTATCTATGACTATTTAACGGCAAAAGCTGATTTAGACCTAGTTCTGGGCCGCGAAAACAATTAATTCCGATAAAATAAAAAAAGAAATAATATATAGTATGAAAATCAAAATCCAAATGATGGCGCTGGCTGCTTTGGTAATGACAGCAAGCGCATGTGGTTCAAAAAACGAGAGCGAAGTTACTACTGCTCAAACGACACAAGACGAGAAGCCCAAAGTAAAATTGGCAAACGTAAGCATTCGCCCAGTAGATCAAATTGCAGAATACACTGCTACGGTGAAAGCAGATGTTGTAAACAAAATCGCTCCCTCTTCGCCCGTACGTATCAAACGTATTTTGGTAGAAGTTGGAGATCGCGTAACCAAAGGACAAAAATTGGTTGAGATGGACGATGTTAACTCTACATCACTGAAGTATGACCTCGACAACATGGAAACCGAATTCAAGCGTATCGATGAACTTTATAAGGTCGGAGGAGTATCCAAATCAGATTGGGACGCCATGCGCACCAACCTAGATAAAATACGCCGTTCATATGCCAACATTGTAGAGAACACTCAATTGATTTCTCCTATCAACGGAGTGATTACCGCTCGCAACTATGACAACGGAGACATGTACAGCGGTGGAAATCCTGTATTGGTTGTTGAACAAATATCACCTGTTAAACTTATCGTAAACGTCTCTGAGAATTATTTCCCCAAAGTAAAGAAAGGAGCCCCCGTTGA
>JAFUNW010000213.1 GCA_017472905.1 Bacteroidaceae bacterium | reverse complement strand
TATAATATCCATCATCAATGATAGCATCCGCCAACAGCATCAGTTGTTCTTCAAAGAGTTTGTCGTCCCCTTCGTTCCATACATCCTCAAACACACAGTTAATGTTGACTTCGTGAATACCGAGTGAATAGAGGTGAAGTACACTGTCTTTGATATAAGGTATATCCGCACTGCTAATGGTTACTTTGGTGCCTGCATTAGGAAACTCTTCCAGCCAAAGGGGTATATTTCGTACCACATCGTCATACGAACCGCGTTCCTCTTCAGGCTTGGGCATAATGCCTTTCTCTATATCTGCCGTTTTCCAAATACGGTTCAAGTCATGCTTCTGCCGCGTACCGTCAATGGTGATGCCGATGCTCAAGTGACTGCGGTTCTTCTTGATGAAGCACTGTACCTTCTCTGTATGGTAGTTGATTCCGTTCGTCGAAAAACTGAAGCGATAAGAATTGAACCAATGATGGTCTCTCCGAAACATTTCAGTTTTCAGATAATCGCAAATCTTATCAATCAATTCGATTTCCAAAAACGGTTCTCCACCGATAAAGTCCCACACCACTGATTCTTCCCGAAAGTCTTCTTCATGGTCGAGTATATAATCAATTGCTTGCTTGGCTACCTCCCAAAGCATACGTTCTTTTGTATTCTTTCCCACGAGGTAGCAGTACTTACAAGCCAGTTGACAATCTTTTGTGACTATAAAAGTGATGTTCTTTGCTTTCCCTTCTTGCCAAATTTGCATAAAACGTCATTGTTAGGTGTTTATGGGATGGAAACCATCCCATAAATACTCATTTACCATCCATATCCTCTGCTACTTCCTGAACAGCTAACAGAGCAAGAACGGCTACATCCGCCCTTGCAACCTCCAGAACAATTTCCAGAACAACTTCCGGAACAACCATAAGAGCATGAGCGGCCGCAACCACCTTGACAACCGCCACTACACATGAAGTTGCATCCCATAGGATCTTCTGTAGCTTGTGAGATCATTGGAATATTGGCTAACAAAGTAGCGCCCAAGATTGGCAACGCACCTTTAGCGGCTTTCTTGAAGAACTCTCTTCTAGACTGAAGTTCTTCATTCTTTTTCATTTTTTCGTCCATAGTACGACAAAATTTGATAGCCTATAGACCTCCCTAGATTCAGCTGATTAGTAATAGATATAAAAAAAGACGTGGGAATCTGTACTTCTCGCCTATCCCAAGTCTTCAGGCTTCTCGCATTGCCTCCACCTCAAGGATAAGCAACGCAGTTAGCCCACGCCGTGAATATTATATACCTTATTAATATATAGCACTCTCTGTGCTGATACAATAGGATATAATACACCCAACGCGGACGTTCCGGTTGCGTATCTTTTGAGGTGTTACCAAATTTTGCGAGAATTTGAAGACTCAAAGATAACGTTTCGTAAACGTCCTTTTACCACAATGTAGTTTTTTCGACCCGCCACCCTCAAGGGGCCAACTGGTCGGCAGCAAAGATAGAAAGTTTATTTAAAAGCAACAAGAAAAAGAAAGGAAAATAGTATTCACGACCTTAAAATTTTCAAAAAAGTGCCCGCCCAACAAAGTTTTTTTCATTCTTTTAGTCGCTTTTCAAAAATATCCCTAAAAAAATGAAAGTATCTTCGATGGCAAATGAAGACGGCTTCGCTAAAAACGCATAAAAAATTTTTTGGGGGGGATAACAGAAAACAAATGAAGTCTATGAAGCATTATACTTTCTCCTCCGTTATAGAGGCGTAGCAAGGCCTTTAGAGTATGGACTAGATGTCCATTCGTGCCGCAGTGAGGCGAGCACAGTGCTCTGTGCGAGGGGGAGGGACCGCGAAGCGGTGGAGGCGAAGGAGTTCAAGAAACACAAATTTTCCCCAAACTCCCTTCGCGTCAATACTTGACTATAAACAGAGGAACAAGTTGAATTGTTTACAAACAGCACCGAGTGTTGTTTCATAATTGCTAACTAGCAAAAAAAAAGAAATCCCATAGTCATAAACAACTACAGGATTCCTTTATACCTTATATTATATAATATGTATTACACCCGATTAGGCATACATATTAACAATAGCTTCGTACAATTCTTGCTTACCGCTTACTTGCTTCGGCTCGCCTACGGTCTTGGCATAAGCTACCAAATCTTCCAAGTTCAACTTGCCATCTTCGAACTCTTTACCTTTTCCGCTATCGAACGATGCATAACGGTCGGCCAACATTTTCTTATAAGGAGACTCTTCCAGCAAAGCTGCTGCACTCTCCAATGCGCGCGCCATTGCATCCATTCCGGCAATGTGAGCAATGAAACTATCTTCCAAGTCAGTTGAGTTACGGCGAGTCTTCGCATCGAAATTCGTACCACCGTTACCAAAGCCATCGTTGCGAATGATGTGAATCATTGCCTGAATCAATTCATAGTTGTCAATCGGGAATTGGTCGGTATCCCATCCGTTTTGATAATCACCACGATTGGCATCAATAGAACCCAACATGCCGTTGTCTACAGCTACAGCCAATTCATGCTCGAAAGTATGTCCGGCCAAAGTAGCATGGTTCACTTCGATGTTTACCTTGAAGTCCTTATCCAAGTTGTGGGCTTTCAAGAAACCAATCACTGTCTCAGTATCTACATCATACTGATGTTTGCTTGGTTCCATCGGTTTCGGCTCAATCAAGAATGTACCGGTAAATCCTTTCGAACGTGCATAGTCACGAGCAATGGTCAACATTTGAGCCAAATGTTCTTTTTCACGTTTCTGATCGGTATTCAACAGACTCATATAACCTTCGCGTCCGCCCCAGAATACATAGTTTGAACCGCCTAACTCTATAGTTGCATCAATTGCATTTTTGATTTGAACTGCAGCACGAGCTACTACGTCAAATTCCGGATTGGTTGCTGCACCGTTCATGTAACGAGCATGACCAAATACGTTGGCTGTACCCCACAACAGTTTGATACCGGTTTCAGCTTGTTTCTGTTTCAAATATGCTACCACCTCTTTCAAGTTAGCCTCATATTCTTCGATTGTATCGGCTTCTGTACAAAGGTCTACATCGTGGAAACAATAATATTCGATACCCATTTTCTGCATAAACTCAAATCCGGCATCAACCTTATCCTTTGCAGCCTGTACTTTATCGCAACTTACATTCCAAGGGAATTTCTTTGTTCCACCTCCAAATTGGTCTCCGCCTTCAGCACACAATGTATGCCACCATGCCATAGCAAACTTCAACCAATCTTTCATTTTCTTACCCATTACAACTTTCTCTGCATCGTAATAGCGGAAAGCCATCGGATTGCGACTCTCTTTTCCTTCAAATTTGATTTTCTCAATTCCCGGGAAATACACTTTCTTTTCCATAAACTTTATTTTTATTGTAATTAATATTCTTGCCGATAAGGGCTTTTACTTTCTAATCAGATTATCCAAACGTTGTTTCCACAATGCATATGCCTCTACATAAGCTTCTTTATCCGCCATATTAGGCTCTATCACTTGCAGTTTTTCCAACGTTGCAAATGCTTCTTCGTTATTCTTGTAAATTCCGGCTCCCATTCCGGCTCCTTTAGCAGCACCAACCGAACCATCCGTATCATATAGTTCAATGGTTGCTCCGGTTACTCCGGCTAATGTATCACGGAATATCGGACTCAAGAACATATTGGCATTACCCGCATGAATCTTGGAGATATTCATACCCATATTCTGCATAATCTCAATACCGTATTTAAACGAGAATACAATGCCCTCTTGAGCTGCACGAAGCAGATGTGCCTTTCCATGATTGTTGAACCCTACTCCACTGATTGTACAGCCTATTTCCTGATTCTGCAACATGCGCTCTGCACCATTACCAAATGGAAGTATGCTGATTCCTTCACTTCCGATTGGAGCTTGGGCCGCCAAATCATTCATCGCGGCATAAGAAATCGACTCCGGAGCCACATTGCGTTTCATCCATGAATTCAATATTCCCGTTCCATTAATGCAAAGCAATACACCCAAACGAGGATTTTCCATCGTATGATTCACATGAGCAAAAGTGTTTACCCGAGAGAGTGGGTCGTAATCACTCACTCCGTTTACACCATATACGACTCCGGATGTTCCGGCCGTAGAAGCTATTTCACCCGGATTAAACACGTTCAGCGATAGGGCATTGTTGGGTTGGTCGCCGGCACGATAAGTTAC
>JAFUNW010000212.1 GCA_017472905.1 Bacteroidaceae bacterium | reverse complement strand
CAACCAACATCCCGGCATGTAGAGTGTTTGTTGCGGACCGATACCCCAGAAACGACCGATGGCGTGTCCGTTGACATACACTTGTCCTTTGCCCCAAGTTTCCATGTTGATGAATGTGTCACCTACTTTCTTGAGGTTGAAGTATCCGCGATAGTAACCCAACTTTCCTTCCGGTTGGCTTGCTTTTTTCGGCTCGGTTACGGGAGTCTCCAATGCACGAACGGCTGTGGCATGGTCGTCAGGAATGGTTGACATTTCCCAATTTTTCAGGTCGTAGGTAGTTACGTGACCATTAACTTCCGTAGTAATGAGCGCTTTGTCTGTGATACCTTTGAAATCCTTGATGGCGCGTCCGAAATTGATACGTCCCATACCTTCCACGAGAATGGTCAGGATGTCTCCTTCTTTCACAGAGGGCAACGTCAGCGTAGATTCATAGAGCACGCGGTCGATTTTGCCGATGAACTTGCCGTTAATGAATACTTGTGCATAGTCGTGACAGTCTTTCAGCGTCAACAAGCTTTGAGTTTTGATTTCCGGCAAGCTGGTTACGTATTTAACGGCTCCCCAACCCATGTTCAAGTCTTCGAACGTTTTGAGGTCGTGGTTTGTCACTGTGTTTTCAATACCGCGATCGATGGGGGCATATTCTGTCAGTTCGATTTTGGGGAATGAAACAATCGGCATCGGTGCTTTCGGCACAGATGGCAGCTTTTTGTCAGAGAACTTCGCCATCATTTCGCGCAATTCCCAGTATTTGGGAGTAGCTTGGCCGTATTCATTGATGGGGGCATCGTAGTCGTAAGAGGTTACGTCAGGGTAGAAACCGGGGCTGTTGGCTCCGGCCCAGTGCCCGAACGAAGTTCCTCCATGAGTCATATAGAGGCTGAATGAAATGTTCTTTTCAAGCATCTCTTGCAAGCCGGCAACCATGTCTTTGCTATCGCGAGTTTCGTGGCGGCCACCCCATTTGTCGAACCAACCACTCCAGAATTCGCTACACATCAGCGGAGATTCCGGACGTAACTCTTTTAGTTTGGCAAATTGACTGTCAATGTTGGAACCCGTACCGAAGTTCATGGTCCAAACAAGGTCGTCCAGTCCGTTGTTGGTGAAGTTGCTGGCCCAGTCGCATTGGAAGAGCGTCACATCGGTGAATCCTGCGTTGCGCACGATGTCGCGAATGGCAGATACGTAGGGCTTATCGGTTCCGTAAGAACCGTATTCGTTTTCAACCTGTACCATGATGATGTTTCCTCCGCGAGAAAGTTGCAAGTCAGCCAATTGTTTGCCTACTTCTTTCTCAAAGATTTCTACACGTTCCATGAAATAGGGGTCTTTTTCACGCAGACGAATGTCTTTTTTCTGGAGTAACCACCAAGGCAGGCCACCCATTTCCCATTCGGCGCATACGTATGGACCGGGACGTACAATGACGTACATGCCATGCTTTTGAGCCAGACGACAGAATGCTGCAATGTCGTTGTTTCCTGTGAAATCGAATTCGCCGGGCTTTTGTTCATGGATGTTCCAGAAAATATAAATGCAAATGGTATTCATGCCGAGGGCTTTGCACATCTTGATGCGATGTTCCCAATAGGGGCGTGGAATACGGGGGTAGTGTACTTCGGCTGCTTTTACAATGAAAGGCTTGCCGTTAAGGAGGAAAGTCTTGTTTCCGACCTCAAATGTTTCAGGCTGCTTTTGCTTGCCATAAGCATTGCCGGTCATCAGCAGAGCAGCCATGAGGAATAAAATGATTTTGTTTCTCATGTTTGTATAATACTTATTGATAAATGATATTTTGCTGTCGGCAAAGATACGTGAAACTTTTTTGTATTCGGCAATTAAAGCGTACAAAAAGCAAATGAAAAGGCGGAAAAATGCCGAAAAGCATAAAAAAGAGTCGGGAACAACGGTTTTTGGGAAGGGTAGTACTTCTTTTAGGTTATTCAACAATGGGTATTTCGCATGCGAAGAAGTTTAAAAGTAAAAGAAGTTAGAGGAGTTAAAGGAGTTATCCTTCGCTAGGAGTTAAAGCCAATAGTTTTGCTTATATATTAGCCAATTTATAGGCTTTAATTTCTAAGGTTCGAATTTAGATTTTATTAGTCCGACTATTTGCTTTAACTCCTTTAACTCCTTTTATATTATAATACCGGCGTCAACAAATTCGCGAACCATCCGACAAATTTGCGCCAAGGTGAACGTTTTTTCCAATATTCGGGGGTCATCAGTCGAGAGCTTTTCTTGTCGTTTTTGAACATTTCCGACAGTTCACCCGTTACGGTCTCATCAAAGATGAAAGCATTCACTTCGTAATCGAAGTTCAGGCTGCGGCTGTTGAGGTTGGTGGAACCCACTGTGCAGAATTTGCCGTCCACCATCATGATTTTGGAATGGTGGAATCCGTTGTCGAAAAGATAAACTTTGGCTCCCCGTTTCATTAGTTGATGAGCTACGTGAAACGTGGCGTCCGGAGTAAATCCGATGTCCGACTTGGTAGAAATCATGATCTCCACTTCAATACCCTTGTCGATGGCCTTTTTTAATGCGCGGCGAACCTTTTTGGTCGGGACGAAATAGGGATTGATGAGTTCTATCTTCTTGTCCGCTTCCAGAATGGCTTGGGCATATACTTCGCGCATGAGTTTGGGCGATTTACGTGGTGCACGGTCAACAATGGCGATGGATACAGGTTCGCTTGTTGGATTCAGTTGGAACAATGTGTCGTTTTTATTCGGATAATAGTGTTCCCCACGAATTATTTCGCCGGTTGCTTTTTCCCACATGGTGAGGAATATTTGTTGCAATTCGTCTACGGCCGGTCCCTCAATGCGCATGTGCATGTCTCTCCAAGGACCGATTCCGGGCAAGCCTTCGATGTAATAGTCGGCCACGTTCATCCCACCGGTCCAGGCTATCTGTCCGTCTATGATGACGATTTTTCGATGGTCGCGGCTGAATACATGGTTGATGAAAGGGAAGTTCAGCGGGTCAAACTTGACAATGTCGATTCCTTTGGCTTTGATTTCTTTTAAATGGCTTTTCTTCAGGGGCTTGTTGTTACTCCAATTTCCGAATGCATCGAATAAAGCTCGTACTTTGACACCTTCGGCTGCTTTTTCTTCCAATAAATCAAAGAGCAATGAGGCTATGGAGTCGTTGCGAAAGTTGAAATATTCCAAATGGATGTAGTGGCGGGCCTGCCGGATTGCGTCAAACAGGTCTTCAAACTTTTTGTCGCCACTTTTTAGCAGACGAACGCGATTGTTGGGGATAATTTTCGTTCCTTTTTCCGTTAAAAAGTGCATGACAGCCGAATCGCTTTGTATGCTGTCGTCCGATAAATCCTTTGTTTGTGCAGCGGCTTGTATAACGGAAGCCGTGAACAGTAACAAACAGATGAACCTTCTCATATTTTTCACGTCTATCTTCTCTCTCTTGGTTGCAAAATTAAAACTACGAGCTGCAAGTATTGTAGTTCGCATGGTAAAGAATGCTTGTTTTACTTGCAGCTCGTAGCAACAAACTTCAGTCTCTTTTAAACAGGACTGCAAAGGTAGTCAAACTGTGTCGGATATTAAAAAAACGCTCTTTGTTTTTTGCTTTATTAGGCTTTTTGGGACATTTTCAACTCCTTTCCGATTGCGTTTTCACCATACAATCGGACTTTCTCCGTGTGCAATCAGGTAGTCGTTGGTGCGGCTGAAGTGCTTATTGCCGAAAAAACCATTATAAGCCGATAGGGGAGAAGGATGTGCCGAAGCCAATACCAGATGCTTGTCCCGGTTAATGAAAGCTCCTTTCTTTTGTGCATAGGCTCCCCAAAGAATAAATACCAAATGTTCTTTCTCCTCAGCCAATATGCGGATGGCTGCATCGGTGAACTCTTCCCATCCCTTTCGTTGGTGCGAACCGGCTTGGTGGGCACGTACTGTTAAAGTAGCATTCAGCAACAGGACTCCCTGTTCGGCCCATCGGGTAAGGTTCCCACTGGTGGGAA
The DNA here is from genome assembly GCA_017472905.1 of Bacteroidaceae bacterium. GTDB lineage: Bacteria > Bacteroidota > Bacteroidia > Bacteroidales > Bacteroidaceae > Phocaeicola_A. The sequence goes on along the minus strand of JAFUNW010000212.1, from coordinate 5,171 downwards.
GGGGACTGTTCGTGTCGCTCTGTATCTCTTTGAAAATGTTGACGAGCGAAGGCGGAAAAGCAATTCCATCGTTTACCGAAAAGCATAATCCATGTGCCTGTCCCGGTCCGTGATAAGGGTCCTGGCCAATGATAACCACTTTTACCCGATCGAAAGGACAGAGGTTGAATGCATTGAATATGAACTTGCCCGGTGGATAAACCGTAGTTTGCTTGTATTCTTCCCGTACGAAATCTGTAAGTCCGGTGAAGTAGGCTTTATCAAATTCCGTCTGAAGCCGTTTTTTCCAACTCTCTTCGATTTTGACCTCCATAAGTGATGTGCTTTAAATAAGTGGCATACCCAATTCTGCACATTCTTCTCGCATGTCTGTCGGCCAGATGCTGGCCTGAATCTCTCCGATGTGGGCTTTTCGCAGGTATACCATACAAAGCCGTGACTGTCCGATACCGCCTCCGATGCTGAGTGGAAGAGTGCCTTCGAGTAGGCGTTTGTGGAAATAGAGTTTCTTACGTTCTTCTTTGCCGGCCAAAGCCAATTGGCGTATCAATGCTTCTTGGTTTACACGGATTCCCATAGACGAAAGTTCCACAGCACGATCTATGACACTGTCCCAAACCAATAAATCACCGTTCAGTCCGGGGAGGTTGTTCTCGCCTACGGTCGTGTAGTCGTCATAATCCGGTGCACGAAGGTCGTGTTCTTTTCCATCGCTTAATTTGCAACCGATACCAATGATGAAGACTGCTCCATATTTGCGGGTGATTTCGCTTTCGCGTTGTTTGGAAGTCATGTCCGGGTAGAGCTGTCTTAGCTCCTCGGCATGAATAAAGAAAATATCTTTGGGAAGAAACGGCTTGATTTGCGGATAACTTTCGCATACCATGAATTCCGTACGAAGCATGGCTGCATAGATGCGCGAAACGGTATCTTTCAGGAATGTGACTGTACGGTCTTTTTCTGTAATGACACGTTCCCAGTCCCATTGATCTACATACAGCGAGTGTAGATTGCCTAGCTCCTCATCCGCACGGATGGCATTCATGTCTGTGTATATACCGTATCCCGGTTCTATACTGTAATCTGCCAATGTCACTCTTTTCCATTTGGCCAAAGAATGTACGACTTCGGCTTCAGCATCTCCCAAATCTTTGATGGGAAAGGTGACCGGACGTTCTCTTCCGCTTAAATCATCGTTGATTCCCATTCCTTTCAGAACGAACAGGGGAGCTGTGACGCGCCGTAAGCGAAGTTCGGAGGATAGGTTTTGCTGAAAAAACTCTTTTATCATTTTAATGCCTTGCTCCGTCTGTTGTAAATCAAGTAGCGGACGGTAATTAGCAGGCTTTATCAGGTAACTCATCTTTTTTACTTTTTTTATTTTTCTAAATTGGCGGCAAATATAGCGATTATTTACGAGAATGAAACTATTTTGGGCTGAAAAGTATAAAAATGATATGTAAAAACTCAAAAATGTTGTCTTTTTGAAATGTTTTATGGCAGAATCGATGCAATGTAGAGCAGGTGGATATGACGAAAGAAGAGAAAAGAAGAGGTCGTAAAATTTGGGCGGGTGGTATTTTGTTTGTACCTTTGCGCCCGGTTTTGGAAAAAGTTTTTTTGCACCCGTAGTTCAATGGATAGAATATTGGATTCCGGTTCCAACGATTGGGGTTCGACTCCCCACGGGTGTACAAATAAGACGTAGGACGAATGAAATAACGCAGAAAAGTAGCCTTCGGGTGAAATGCTGCGTTATTTCTTATATATAATAAGGTATGACAGATATCCGTAAGATTCAAATCAATGAATATGCTTATCACTTGCCGGATGAGCGGATTGCGAAATTCCCGTTGGCGGAGCGCGATTGTTCCAAACTGCTTGTTTACCGTTCCGGTGAATTGCAAGAGGATGTGTTTAGCTCGTTGCCTCGCTATTTGCCAAAGGATAGCTTGATGGTATTCAATAACACCAAGGTGATACAAGCTCGTTTGCATTTTCGTAAAGAGACGGGAGCTTCGATTGAAATCTTCTGTTTGGAACCGGTTGCACCTCGCGATTATGCTTTGAATTTCCAGCAAACCGGACGTTGCAGTTGGCTTTGTCTGGTTGGAAATCTGAAAAAATGGAAAGAGGGAAGCCTTTCGCTCGCGGTGGAAGTGAAGGGAAAGACGATTACTTTGCGAGCTACCCGAGGCAAGTGTGTCGGCACCTCTCATTGGATTGATTTTGAATGGGACCATTCGGGGATGACTTTTGCGGAGTTGCTGGATGCTGTGGGCGAACTGCCTATTCCACCTTATTTAAATAGAGAGACGGAAGAGAGTGATAAGGAGACCTATCAAACTGTTTATTCCAAAATTAAAGGTTCGGTTGCTGCTCCCACTGCCGGACTTCATTTTACCGGGCGGGTGTTGGATGCATTGCATTCTCAAGGAATCGAATGTGAGGAATTGACGCTTCATGTCGGGGCCGGTACATTTAAACCGGTGAAGAGCGAAGAGATTGGCGGTCATGAAATGCATACGGAACATATTGCCGTGAGCCGACATTTCGTAGCCCGTTTGATAGCGCATGGGGGAGAGGTTACCGCTGTTGGAACAACCAGTGTCAGAACCTTGGAGAGTCTATATTATATAGGTGTGGCTTTGGCTCGCAATCCTCAATTGGAACCGGAATGTTTGCATGTGGAGCAATGGACTCCGTATGAATATGCAAAAGCTGTGGAGCGCGGCGAAGAACTGGCGTTGACTACAATGGAAGCATTGCAGCATGTGATGGACTTTTTCGAGCACCATCAGTTGGAGGTGATGCAGGCTACAACGCAGATAATGATTGCTCCGGGATATGAATATCATATAGTCAAGCGCATGGTTACCAATTTTCATCAGCCTCAAAGTACTTTACTGTTGTTGGTCTCAGCCTTTGTAAAAGGAGATTGGAAACGTATTTACGATTATGCGCTTGATCATGATTTTCGTTTCTTGAGCTATGGCGATTCTTCGTTGTTGATACCTTGATTTCCCGGAGATAAAAAAGAATGATGAATATGCAGGATAATTTATCGGAAATGTTTCCCATAGTGGATGAAGAGGGGAATATCCTCGATGCTGCAACTCGTGGAAAATGTCACGATGGCAGTAAATTGTTGCATCCGGTTGTGCATCTCCATTTATTCAATTCACGCGGGGAACTTTATTTGCAAAAACGTCCGGAATGGAAAGATATTCAACCTGGGAAGTGGGACACTTCTGTAGGCGGACATGTTGATTTGGGAGAAAGTGTGGAGCAGGCTCTTTTACGTGAAGTTCGGGAAGAATTGGGCGTTACGGAATTTGTTCCGGTTTCTGTTGCACATTACGTTTTTGAATCTACGCGTGAACGTGAATTGGTGTTTGTCTATAAAACGGTTTACGATGGAGACATTTCTCCTACAGCCGAATTGGATGGAGGTCGTTTTTGGACACTTCAAGAGATCAAGGAAAATATCGGAAAAGGCATTTTTACTCCCAATTTTGAAAGCGAGTTCCAACGTCTTGAATCGCAGTTGGTATAACCGGATGACCGATTAATTTAAGATAAAAAATGAATAATTAAAGTTGTCTTTTATTGTTTTCTTTTTTTTGAAACATGTAAGACTCTTATTCCCGTATGTAATTCAAAAATATATTTTTATGAATGATTGTAATAATCTGATAATTATATTGTTACAATGAAAGGAGATGCACTGCTATGAAAGGAACGAAAAAACTCTCTTCGTTTTTTGAGACGGATTTGCTTGTTCCTTTTTGCTTGGTTAAATATTTTGTCTTTTAATTTTGCGGATTGAACTCCTGAAAGAGACGTGCAGCAGATTGTTTTTTGCTGCCCAACAGATTGTTTTTTGCTGCCCAACAGATTGTTCTTTGCTGCCCGGCAGATTACTTTTTGCTGCTCGGCAGAATTCACTCCGCAAGGCAGCAGTCGATAAAGAGCGACCGGTTTTCTAAGAAGAGGACTTTTGCTTTTCCAAAAATACGCTTGTTTCATCGTGGATACTCTCCTTTCAGCTTATTCTTTTATTTATCAGAGAGTTAGAACGAAGTATGAACGAAGTTTTTTTTGTTTTTGTTTAGGGAAGATGTCGTAGCTTCTTTATTTTGATTTTGACTCTGGTTTCATTTCAATAGGTTGAATATAAGCGAGTTACGTATGAAATGAGAACGTTTGTATTTCGCATTCATAATCTGGATGTTTTATTGGGAAGCAACTTCTTTGGGAAGAGTGGAAAGGAGAATATTTTTCGTTGTTTTATCATTGCTAGTCGAAACAGGTGTAGGGAATTGTAGCATACGTACAAAGGCCATGTTACATTCGGATTCTTAATAATTATTAATCGTGTGTACGAACACACTAAAAAGTGTTTAATTCTAAAGTTAAAATTCTATTTCCTTTGCTTGTTCTGAATAAAAAAAGTTTCTTTGCGTTTTAAATATTAAATAACAAGGCCGGAATTGTGCAATTTTGTAAAAAAATGGATGCATTTTCGGCATGAAAATATCATGAAGATGAGAAATAACAAGATTTTTTTAGGAACCCTTTGTTGTCTGTTGTTGCTATGCCCTTATTTGCTTCGTGCCGGAAATGAGGGAAAGAGCTATGCTGTTCGTTTTGCAGATTCAGAAATGGTTCGTTTTCCGCAAGCTTGGCAGTTGGATCATGGCAAACGCCTCTTCTTCGGTTATGCTCAGGGAGTAGGATGTTGTGCCATGCTGAAGGTTTGGAAAGAGACCGGCGATGAGAAGTATTACAACTACGTGGCGCAATGGGCTGATTCTTTGATTACCGATGAAGGAGGTATTCACAAGTACAGTCCGGAAACTTACAACTTGGATTTTATCAATTCCGGAAAAGTGTTGTTCGACATGTATGAGCGTACCGGGGAGAAAAAATATCGCAAGGCGATGGATTTGCTGATTAAGCAGTTGAAGAACCAACCTCGTACATGCGATGGCGGGTATTGGCACAAGCTTATCTACCAACACCAAATGTGGCTTGATGGCCTTTACATGGCTTCGCCGTTCATGGCTCAGTATGGCGCAACGTTCAATAAACCCGAGTGGATTGACGAAGCTGTCAATCAAGTGAAGCTGTGTCATCTGCATACCTACGATGCAAAAACCGGTCTTTAT
>JAFUNW010000211.1 GCA_017472905.1 Bacteroidaceae bacterium | reverse complement strand
GGAAACAAAGCCATGCGAGAAAGAGGGATCGGGTGTGTGCAATCGCAAGACCGTGAGGCACGCAAGAAAAAGAAAATAAGTGTGAAAGAAAAAAGAAGTTAAAGAAGAAGTATCTTTAAACGAAGAAAAAAAATATATAAATTTATTATAATCAATAGAATATGAAAAAGATGAACTTGATTTTGAACGGATGCCTTGTACTAGGATTGGGGCTGATGTTTGCACAATGTAACGGGAATAAAGAAAATACAGCAAGTACAGTGGCTTCACAAGCCCAATCGGTTCAAGAAACCGGCGGATTGAAAATTGCGTATGTAGAGGTGGATTCACTCATCGCAAAATATCAGTTCTGCATTGAAATGAACGAAGAGATGGTGAAGAAAGAGGAGAATGTACGCGCTACACTGAACGACAAAGGCAAACAACTGGAGAATGAGCAGAAAGAGTTTCAATACAAATATGAGAACAATGCTTTCACTCAAAACCGGGCACAAGAAGAGTATAACCGCTTGATGAAAAAAGCACAAGACCTAGAGGTGTTGAAAACCCGCTTGGCAGAAGAATTGGCTACCGAAAATGCGAAAAACAATTTGCAACTGCGTGACTCTATCGATCATTTCTTGAAAGAATATAATAAGGAGAAACAATATAGCTTCATCATCAGCAATGCCGGATATGACAACTTGCTCTATGCAGACCCTGCCTACAACATTACTCAAGAAATTGTAGACGGACTGAACAAACGCTATGTCTCCAAGAAGAAATAGTTTTTAGGGAAAACAAGGAGGTCCAAAGAAAGTTATAAAAGAGAGTTTCGCCGGTATGCGAACCTTTTGGGCGAATCGGTTGTTAGGAAAGAAAGAACCCCTAAATTTAACCGATTATGACTAATTTTGAAGAAATCATCTCCTCCAATGTTCCTGTCCTGGTTGATTTTTACGCCGAATGGTGTGGTCCCTGCGAAACAATGAAACCGATTCTAGAAGAATTGAAAAGTATCAAAGGAGACAGAATACGCATCATCAAGGTGGATGTAGATCAACACGAGGAACTGGCCGCAAACTATCGCATCCAATCTGTTCCCACCTTTCTGATTTTCAAGAATAAGGAATTGTTGTGGCGACAAAGCGGAGTGCTACAATTGTCCCAATTAAGAAATATGATTGAACTATATGAATAAATTGATTCATTTGAAATATTGCTTAGGCTTGTTGTTATGCTTTGCCGTATTCAACACGGCATGTGCCGGCAGCAATGAGAAGAACAAAAGAGCTGAAAAAGGAACGGTTGTATCACTGAACGATTCCACTTTCAAGACTTCGGTTTTTGACTATACCCAAGCAAGCAATGAGTGGAAATATGTTGGAGACAAACCGGCCATTGTAGATTTCTATGCCGATTGGTGCGGCCCCTGTCGTGCCATAGCTCCCATCCTCAAAGAGCTGGCCAAAGAATATGCCGACTCCATTGTTGTTTACAAAGTGAACGTAGATAAGGCACGGACAGTATCTGCATGGGCACAAATACAATCGATTCCGGCCGTACTCTTTATCCCGATGGAGGGCACTCCGCAAATGCTTGTCGGGCAACAGACCAAAGAGGTATACACCCAAATCATACGGGAGTATTTACTAAAGAAAAAATAATTGTATAATAAAAATAAAAGGAGTCAAAGCCAACATCAGCTTTGACTCCTTTTGTTTTTATAAAGAATTGACTTTTAGCCTTTATTTATTTGAAATAACGGTTGTAGAGTCCTTCAAAACCTTTTCCATGACGTGCCTCGTCTTTTGACATTTCATGAACTGTATCGTGAATGGCATCCAAGTTCAACTCTTTTGCACGTTTGGCAATGCGATATTTGTCAGCACAAGCACCGGACTCGGCATTCATACGCTTTTCCAAATTGGTTTTTGTATCCCAAACACAATCGCCCAACAATTCAGCAAACTTGGCTGCATGTTCGGCCTCTTCCCAAGCATAACGCTTGAAGGCTTCAGCCACTTCGGGATAACCTTCGCGATCGGCCTGGCGACTCATAGCCAAATACATACCGACTTCAGTACACTCTCCCATGAAGTGTGCATTCAAATCTTTAATCATTTCTTCATCGCAACCTTTGGCTACGCCGATAACATGTTCCTGCACAAATTCAATTTTACCTTCTTCCAACTCTGTGAATTTGTCTGCACCCACTTTACATAACGGACACTTTTCAGGAGCTGAATCACCTTCATGTACATAACCACATACTGAGCAAATAAATTTCTTCATAATCGTTCTATTTTAAAAGTTAGTTAGTAATATTATCATTGTTTTATCTCATTCTTTTTAATCTTCTTGCAAACAAGACCGGCATATACCTTTATAATATTGATGGACCTCCTCCACCGTATGGCCTTCCATTGTCTGCATGCGAGACTTAGAAGGATGCTTTCCGGAATAGGGCATATCATAGAGGTGACCACACCGTTTGCAATAGAAATGTGCATGTAAAGAGACATCACCATCGAAATGTACATTCCGCTCATTAATGGTCAACATCAAGGCTACCCCGTTGTCTACAAATAACTTCAAGGTATTATAAACAGTCGTTTTGGATAAAGTAGGAATTTCATCACATAGAGCTAAGTATATCTCATCAGCTGTAGGATGAGTACGATGATTCAACAAATAATCCAAAACCGCCAACCGTTGTACCGAAGGACTGATTCCACATTCTAGCAATTTCTCGCGGGCTGTCATTTCGTTTATATTACAAGTTTGTACTCATTACATTTTTAATCACATTGCAAAGATAGAATCTTTTCTTTGATTAGCAAACAGGGCTTCTTCTATTTTGCATTTTTTAATAATAAAGCTTATTTTTAAGATAAAAATCAAATCGTTTTTCAAAAAAGGAGGCTCACTTCCCGCAGTTCCCTATTTTATTTGTACTTTTGCGGCAAGAAAAAGAACAATCATTCACATAATATCTATATATAATTATAATAAGGTATATGAATTACGGATTCGTCAAAGTGGCTGCAGCCATTCCACACGTACAGGTTGCCAATTGTCAGTACAATACACAACAAATCAAAAATTTACTGATAGAAGCAGAAGAGAAACATGTACACATCGTTGTTTTTCCCGAATTGTGCATCACAGGATATAGCTGCGGTGACTTGTTTACCCAAGAGACCCTACTCTACCATGCACGAAAAGCTTTGGAAGAGATTACGGATTATACATCACAGATGGAAGTTACGGCAATCATCGGCCTTCCCCTAAGAGTAAACACGATGTTATTGGACGTAGCAGCCGTTATACATAAAGGACGAATCATGGGACTTGTACCTAAGACCCACAACACCCAACAAAGGTTCTCCTCTTTGGCAAACATTGAAACTGAGGCTGAATTTCAAGACCCGACAGGTAACCACTCATTTACGATACCGGTCTCAACCTGTCAACTATTTCAAACGTCACAAGTCACCTTCGGAATCGAGCTGGGAGAAGATGTTGAATCTCCCCTATCGCCAGGAACATTCCATTCACTAGCCGGAGCCGAAATCATATTCAACCTTTCTGCACACAGCGAATCTGTCGGAAAGCATGATTACTTGCAGAGCCTGTTGAGTCACCAATCGAGCCAAAACCATTCCGGATATGTCTATGCCTCATGCGGTTACGGAGAATCTACCACCGACCTTGTATTTGGAGGTAAAGGATTCATCCATGAAAACGGTCATCTCTTAACTGAAGGAGAACGCTTTTCCTTATCGCCTCAACTGATTATCAGCGAGATAGATGTTGAATATATCCGACACAAGCGCATGAGCGACACAAGTTTTGCAACATCCCGACAATCTGCACTCTCTCATTTCTCTCCTTACAAAACGATCCGAATCAAAACACAAACAGAAAAAAATATTCTGCTCACACGCCCCATAGAGGCTCATCCGTTCATCCCTCAAGGAAAAAATGCGATAAAACGGTTGGAGGAGATATTCAACATTCAAGTGGCCGGATTATGTAAACGCATAGAACACACCCATTGTCAGAGTGTCGTAGTCGGCATTTCCGGAGGATTGGATTCAACATTGGCCCTGCTCGTGTGCGTCAAAGCATACGACAAGCTAAATCGTTCACGCAAGGAGGTTATCGGCATTACCATGCCGGGATTCGGAACCACCGGACGGACATACCGCAATGCGCTGCATCTGATGGGAACCTTAGGAATAACCATTCGCGAAATCAGTATACGGGAAGCTTGCATGCAACATTTCAGCGACATCGGACACAATCCGGACCTACACAACGTAACCTACGAAAACAGCCAAGCACGCGAACGTACACAAATATTAATGGATGTGGCTAACCAGGCGAACGGGTTGGTTATCGGAACCGGAGACCTATCGGAATTGGCTCTGGGATGGGCTACCTACAACGGAGACCACATGTCGATGTACGG
>JAFUNW010000020.1 GCA_017472905.1 Bacteroidaceae bacterium | reverse complement strand
GCGACCAACAAAGCCATTACGAAAATAAGAATCGTATTACTGCTGGCCGAAATCTCCTGAAAAGCAACCGAAGTCCATTCATATCCGAAGCTGTTACCCAACTCTTTCTCTACCAAACGCTCCATTGCCTCTATCGCTTCTCCTGAACTGTATCCCTCTGCAACATTACAAGTTATACTTGCTGCGTCATACATATTGTAGCGGGTTATCAGGTCCATACCCAAACGTTCTTCCAATTTCACAAAACTACTGAAAGGAACTACTTGACCCTCTTTGTTTGTCACACTCAGCCGAAGGACAACAGTTGCTATTTTCTGCGCCCGCTCACCGGCAGCCAATAAAACCTGATAAGTACGGCCGAACAATACATAGTCGTTTACATACGCCTGTCCCATATAATAGGCCAGGGTTGAAAAGACATCACTCATCGTCAAACCCATGATTTGTACTTTGTCGCGGTCAATCTGCAAGAAATATTGCGGAACATCCGACTGATAAGCGCTACTCACCCCGGCCAAAGCAGGTTCTGAATGGTAGGTCTCCAACAAGGTATTGACAGCTTTCTGCATCTCAACCGTTCCCAACGAATGACGATCTTCCAATTCCAACTGCAATCCTCCCGTACTTCCCAGTCCCGGTATGGCCGGAGGAATCATGGCAAAAGCTTGTGCCTGTTCCACCTGAATATATGCTTCCTGATTAAACCGAGCTACAACATCGGCAGCACTGTGTCCGGTTCCTTTACGTTCTTTCCAATCTTTCAGTACGACAAAGAATGTACCGGAATTGGTAGCCATACCTCCGCTCATTACGCTAAATCCGGCAATACTGACACACGTCTCCACCTCCGGATAAGAAGCCAGCAAACGCTCCACATCTCCGCACACAGCTTCTGTCCGATTCAAGGACGAAGCCGGAGGAAGCTGAACAGACACCATAAAATAGCCATCGTCTTCTTCTGGAATAAAGGTAGTAGGCCATTTACCGAACATCCATACAGCCACCAATCCTAATAACACAAAGCTGACTGCTGCAAACACCGAGCGTCCCAACAACTTATCTACCGAACGATCAAAGAGCCGTTGCACACGTGCGTTGATTGTATCAAATAAACGAAACAAAGCTCCCTTTTTATGAGTCGGCAACGTAGGACGCAAAAGCAAACCACACAAGGCGGGTGAGAGTGTAAGCGAATTAAATGCACTAATCACCGTAGAAGCGGCAATGGTCAGCGCAAACTGCTTATAAAGTTCACCGGAAATACCACTGATAAGGGTTGTAGGTATAAAAACAGCCAACATCACCAATACCACTCCGATAATCGGGCCTGTGATTTCCCGCATGGCAGCTTCGGTTGCTTGACGCGGAGTAGCATACTTCCCCGTATCCAGCAAACGAGTCGCATTTTCCACTACCACAATCGCATCGTCCACGACAATCGCAATAGCGAGAACCAATCCGAAGAGTGTCAGCATATTGATGGAGAAACCTAACAATTCCATCACAGCCAACGTTCCGATAAGCGAGACCGGAATCGTAACACAAGGAATAATTACCGCCCGCCAGTTCTGTAAGAAGAAAAAGATAACCAAGACCACCAATATCGTAGCCTCCACAAAGGTCTTCATCACTTCGTGAATGGAACTGCTCACCACCTTTGTCGTGTCCAACGCTACCTGATATTCAACACCTACAGGCAAATTCACAGCCAATTCCTCCATACGTTCACGGACATCCTCCACTACTTCAAGCGCATTCGCTCCCGGTAATTGATAGATAGCAATGGCGGCTGCCTCCCGCCCATCGACTTTGGAAACAGTTCCATACGTCTGACTTCCCAAATCGATGGTTGCAACATCGCGTAGCCGCAACATACGTCCTCCGTTCTCCACCCGAATCACGATGTTACCAAACTCTTCGGGATTGTCCAACCGTCCTTTTACCGAAAGGGCATACTGAAATGCATTATCGTCTCCGGAACCCACCGGCTGGCCTACATACCCGGCCGAGACTTCCATGTTTTGGGCTGATACTGCTTGATATACCTCTTCCGGAGTAATTCCGCGAATACGCATCAGCTCCGGATCAAGCCAAATACGCATCGAATAACTTCCGGCTCCCATCACATCTACATTTCCTACACCCGGCACACGGGACAATTGGTCTGACAAATTCAAGTCGGCATAATTCGACAAGTAGAGTCCATTGTATAAAGAGTCGCCCGTAAGAGTCAAAAACATCAGGATATTAGCCGCTTGCTTGCGCACCGTTATCCCCTGTTGCTTTACCGGTTCGGGAAGCGTACTTAAGGCTGCATTCACCCGATTCTGCACCATGACAGTCGCCATGTCGATATCCGTCCCTACCTCGAAAGTCACCGTCAACCGATATTCACCCGAAGCCGAAGAAGTAGAACTCATATACAACATACCCTCCACTCCGTTTACTTGCTCTTCAATGGGAAGACCCACTGTTTGAGCTACTGTCTGTGCGTTTGCTCCCGGATAATTGGCATGTACCTGCACAGTCGGAGGTGTAATATCCGGATATTGCGCAATCGGCAACAGATTCAACGATAAAAGGCCCGCCAACACAAAAAGCAGCGCCAACACCGTTGCGAAAATCGGACGCTTTATAAAAAAACTTGAGATATTCATATTCCTATTCTGATTTAATCGGTTGAGCTGTTTAAACCCTCAACGACACAAAGCCTATCTCACCCTCTCAACCATTTAACAATTACATTACTTCATTACCGGCTCCACCTTCATTCCGTTTCTCACTTTCATTAAAGCCTTCGTTACATATCGCTCATTGGGAGCCAACCCACTTTTTATCAGTCGCAAAGTATCACTCACCAACTGTCCTATTTCAACCGGACGATACTGCACCAAACCGGAATCGTTCACTACATAGAGATATTTACCCAACTGATCAGTACCAATGGAGGTCTCCGGCACCAAAATACCATTTTTTATTTCTGCTATCGGTAAAGTGATGCTTACATAAGAACCGGCTTTCAACAATCCGTTCGGATTTTCCAACTCTGCCCGTACCTCCAATGTTCCGGTAGAAAGCGTTATGTCCGGAGAGAGATAATCGAGTTTAGCCCGCCACTGTCGGTTTCCTCCCGCCCCTAAGACGACAGTAACGTAATAGGTGCTGTCCAACGAATGTTTGGTCAGATCTTCCAATAACAACTGATTCAACCATTGATTGTCGGCTATATTGAAATAGGCAAACATGCGATCGTCTTTGTAAACCGTAGCCAAAGTAACCGGGGAACCTGCACCTGAAATATAGGCCCCCACCGGATAATTCCCTTTCGAAATCTGACCATTCACCGGAGAATGTACATAACAATAGCTCAAAGTCAAGCGAGCTGAATTCAAAGCAGCTTCGGCATTGCTCACCTCTGCCTCACACTTCTTTACGTTCGCTTCGGTCTGCAACAACTGAATCTGGCTCACGGCCTCACTCTTAATAACCTCCTGCATACGGGCATAACTGCTACGAGCATAATCCAATTCTGCTTCGGCTGTCTTCAAAGCTGCTTCGGCCTGTTTCACTGCATCTTCATATTGGTTTGGCTCGATGACATAAAGCAAATCTCCTTTCTTTACACGCTGTCCTGCTGTGAATTTACTGGATTTCAACACTCCATTCACACGTCCCACCACTCCAATGGCAGCATCGGCTGAGAGATATCCGGGATATTCCTTCGTCAACGTCACTTCACGAACCAACGGATAAGCCACCTCCACCGGAAGTTCGTCCGACACAGCCAACTGATTCTTTACTTTGTTACATCCCATAATCAGCATCAACAACAAGATTACGGGAGAAACAAACTTTTTCCATCTCTTTTTCATATATCTAGTACCATTTAAATGATTTATAATCTGTTCTTCTCGTTTTTTACTGTTACATTCAAGGCATAACCCATCCACCTCCCAAAGCTTCATACAGCTGCACCAAACAGAGCAACGAATAGACGCGCGACTGCACCAAAGCATCCTGATAACTCAACAACGAGCGCTGCGCATCCAACACATTTTGAAAAGGAGAAAGGCCCTGTTTGTAGAGGTCTAACGAGAGTTCCAAGGCTTGTTCACTCTGATTGAAAGCCTGACGTGTTGTTACGATTTGTTTGATGGAATTCTTATAAGCAATCATGGCATTGTTCGCCTCTTGCATGGCTTGCAAAACCGTCTGATTATAACTGCTGATGACCTCATCAAGCTGCGCCCGATTCAAACGCACCGTATTGTATCGTGCTCCCCCGTTAAAGAGCGTCCATGTAAACGAAGGTGCTATCTGCCAAACCAAACTACCCTTTCGCATCAATCGACCGAAATCGTCTGAAGCAAACCCCAACGAACCGTTTAAAAAGAATTTGGGTAACCATTCGCGCTTACTGGCTCCATACAAAGCGGCTTGAGCATTCACTTTCCGTTCGGCTGAACGTATGTCGGGTCTGCGTCTCAACAATGCTGCCGGCAAATCCACTCCGACCAATTCGATATAATCAGGAAGCGGACGCAACACCTCCAGACCGGGTACTGCATCCTCGGGATAAATACCCAACAATACGGACAGGGCATTCATGGTCTGAATAATATTGGCTTCCATGCGTGGCACAGAGGCCAATGTTCCATAATAGACCGAAGTGGCTTGCGTAACATCCAGTCGTGAAGCCAATCCGGATTGATAACGGGCTTCTGTCAACTCCATCACCGATTTCTGCGAAGCACAGTTATGAAGCAATACTTCCCGCTCATACTGATATTGTCGCAACGTAAAATAGGTTGTAGCTACTTGGGAACATAACGAAACCATCACTGCATTATACTCTTCCTGCGAAGCCATATAATTCTCGCGCTGTGCCTGAACTTTCTTGCGAATAGAACCAAAAACATCTACTTCCCAATTCATGACAACAGACCAATCATACTGTCCCGACCACGAACGCGCTCCATCACCGATATTGCCACTCGTCTGTTGTCTGTTCCATCCACCTCCCAACGACAAGGAAGGAAAGAATGCACCACGAGCGATTCGCAAATTCATGCGAGATTGCTCGATACGAGCCATTGCCGACTCTACTGAATAATTCCTCTCGGAAGCCTCCGCTATCAACGAATCGAGCGTAGGATCCTCAAAAACTTTCCACCAACGGTCTTCGACCGGTAAAGTCTGAACAAACACTTCGTTATCTTCAGGCCAGGATTCCGGCAACGGTTCATTCAAATAACGATACGAATGTTGGGCAGACAACACTGCCGACATACAACAAGCACACAAACAGAAAATCCATTTTCGTAACATAACTTCTTTCTTTTATTCCTTGTGAAAGGAACAACAAGAAGGGCGCTTTGTTCAACCGAGAAACAACCGTTAACCTTTAACAAACGCTTTTTGAAAAAATAAAAGAGGAAACGTATCCAATTTCATTGTTTGAAACACGACACGAACATACTACATTTCAAACAAACAGTTTTTCAATGGGAATGCAATTTCTCTATTCCTGAACTATGTAATCGGAATATTTTGTCTATATTTGCAAACGGTAACAGTAAACCTCTAAAAAAACGATCGTATGAAATACCCGATAGGAATACAAGACTTTGAAAAAATCAGGGAGAATGGTTACGTCTATGTGGATAAGACTGCATCCATTTACGACCTCGTGACTAAGGGTACAATCTATTTCCTCAGTCGCCCGCGCCGCTTTGGAAAGAGCCTGCTTGTATCTACGTTGAAAGCCTATTTCCAAGGAAAGAAGGAGTTATTCAAGGGGTTAGCGATTGACAATTTAGAACAGGACTGGAAGGAATATCCGGTGTTTCATATTGACTTCAATGGGATGGATTTCACAAAAGCAGGAGCATTGGAGGCAAAAATAGAAGACACCATTGCTTCTTGGGAGAGTATTTATGGAAAAGATCCAAACAAAAATACGATAGGCGACCGATTTGCCAGTGTTCTCAAGCGTGCTCATGAACAATACGGTCGCCGCTCTGTGGTGCTGATTGACGAATACGACAAGCCCATCTTGGATGTGCTTGATACGAACCTGACTACAGAGATTGACGGTGAACGCCGTCCATTGGAGGAGGTGAACCGCAATACCCTGAAAGGTTTTTATTCAGTCTTCAAGGCAGCCGATGCAGACCTTCAGTTTGTCTTGCTCACAGGCGTGACAAAGTTTTCACAAGTGAGCGTATTCAGCGGCATCAACCAACCGGCAGACATCAGTATGGACCGTCGTTACGAAGCTTTGTGTGGTATTACGGAAGCGGAGCTCTATAGCTATTTTGATGGTCCCATCAAAGAGTTGGCAGAAGAGTACAACATGAGTGTGGAGGAGATGAAACAGATACTGAAGCGTCAATATGATGGCTATCACTTCAGCCGCCGATTGACCGACATCTATAATCCGTTCAGTCTGCTCAATGTATTTTCCTCAATGGAGACATCGGATTATTGGTTCCGTAGCGGAACACCTACTTATCTAATACGTCTGCTCAATCATACCAATGAAAACTTGGACGAGATGACGGGCCGCTACTATGACCCCAGCGAGTTCATCGACTACAAGGCCGATGTGGAGCAACCCCTACCAATGATATTCCAAAGCGGTTACCTGACCATAAAGGATTGTGATCTGTCTATGAACACCTTCCTGCTCGACTTCCCTAACAACGAAGTGCGTAAGGGATTTGTCACATTGGTGGCCAATGATTATTTGAAGACCAAGAACGACGCGGGCAGTTTGGCGCGTGATTTGGTGAATGCTCTCAAAGTGGCAGACCTCGACCGTTTCCGCAAACTCCTGACAAGTTTCTTGGCCGACATTCCTTACACGATGCGCCGTAAGGAGACGGAGCGGGAACGGGAACGTTATTTCCACTATACCTTTTATTTATTGATGCACATGGTCAGCTGCTACACCGTTTATACCGAAAAGCAACAAAGCGAGGGTCGCGTGGATTGCATCGTTGAAGTGCCCGATTACGTTTATATCTTTGAATTCAAGCTTGACGGTACGGCACAAGAAGCCCTGCAACAGATTGAAGAAAAAGGCTATGCCCGACCATACGAAGCAGATACCCGTAAACTCTACCGCATAGGTATCAGCTTCTCTTCCGAAACCGGAACTATTAGCGATTGGGCAGTGATATAGTTTCGCAAGCTCAACATTCGAGAAGGTTCCTTGAGTGGAGCAAAAAGGCCAATAGTCTTGTTCTTATTGAGTCGTTGTATCAAAGCTATTGGCTTAACTACGAGGTTCGAAGAACTACTCCTCTGCAAGTTTTACTTGCGAAAGTTGAATAAGTTTTTGAGGGTATATCAAATAAAGGAAAACAACAGATTTCATAAGCAACGTTTCGCTAGTTGTTGAGTCCAATGCTTGATGAATAATTTTTCAATCAGATGGCTTTGCCATTTGAGGAATTATATCTACTTTTACAATAGATTAAAAAAATGAATTGTTTTATGAAAAAGTTTCAATCTCTAATTTTAGCCTGTGTCGTATGCTTCTCACTCTCCTCCTGTGAAACTTTCCTTCAAGGAATGGCCTCTGGCATGGGAGGTTACGGTTATGGCATGGGCTATATGCCTAGCTACGGAGGAGGTAGTGGAAATATGAATTATCTGCTTGACCCACGTTATACCATGATGCAAGTGGCACAACAGCAGGCGCAGATGAATGCTGTAAATGAGCAAATCATACAAACAACAGTCCGCCAAGTAAATGAAGCAGAACAGGCTGAATATCAAGCAGCCAAAAAGTATCGTCCGAACTTAACGCTTGAACAATTCAGAAGGGAGAAAGCACAGGTTTATCAGAATACGACGAACTCAGGAAGTTCTACGACAACAGATTATCAGCAACGGAAAAAAGAGACTTTGAACAGAACCGTTGGAGAAAATTGCTTGAGTTGTAAAGGCTCTGGCAAATGCGCCACTTGTAATGGGACGAAAGTTGCTCACGGCTTTGGAAATACATACAAGTGTAACGTCTGCAATGACAATGGGGTTTGTCCCGTATGTCATGGTACAGGCAAGACCTCGTGGAATAGGTGATGGATGTTTTCCTTGTACCTTGTTCAAGTATCAGCATATCCACGTCCACCCGTTTATGATACGAGACATTTTCTTTTAACCCTAAAAATCTTGGAAGAAAGTTCTGTAGCAAAATTTGAATATAATAAAAGGCCGACAGCTCAACTTTGAACTATCGGCCTTTTTATCTACCGGATTGTAATAACAATCGCCCTCTAATCTATCAATAATTGGTCTTCATGACTTCGAAATAGGCTTGCGAATGTGCGCAGGCAGGACATGCTTTCGGAGCTTCTTTACCGGTGTGGATATATCCACAGTTGCGGCATTGCCAAGTTACCTCTTCGTCTTTTACGAACACTTTTCCATTTTCCACATTGGCAGCCAAAGCAAGGTAACGCTCTTCGTGGCCTTTTTCTGCTTTAGCAATCTCGCGATACATCTTGGCAATGGCAGGGAAACCTTCTTCATCGGCGATGTCTGCAAACTTCGGATAGTCAAGTGTCCACTCTTCGTTCTCTCCGGCAGCAGCAGCCTTGAGGTTCTCCAATGTTGTACCAATCACACCTGACGGATAGCTGGCTGTTATCTCCACCATACCGCCTTCGAGCCACTTGAACATACGTTTGGCATGTTCTTTCTCTTGTTCAGCAGTCTCCAAAAAAATGGCAGCGATCTGTTCGTAACCTTCTTTCTTTGCTGCACTGGCAAAATATGTATAACGCATTCTGGCTTGAGACTCTCCGGCAAATGATATGCCTAGGTTCTTTTCTGTCTGTGTTCCTTTTAAACTCTTACTCATAATAATAGTCTTTTTAAAAATTCAACGATAATTTTTGCAAAGATAGGGGAAAGTTTTCAATTGGAAAATTTTTGGAGGGAGGGAATTTTTAAATAAAGGGAGTTTCGCTTCACTCTCTAGGAGTTAAAGGAGTTATCACTCACTTCGTTCGTTAGGAGAAGTTTCCTTGAGCGGAAGCGAAAAAAAGCCTATTGTTTTGCTTGTTCCTTTCTTTCGTTCATTTGTCATGCTGAGCGAAGCCGAAGCATCTTTAGAATATAGCAATAGAGACCGTCCGGATGACCAACGAGGAAATAGTATAACTTATCATTTGGCCTTTAACTCCCTTTATCTCCATCTATCTCCCTTTATCTCCAAATAGAAGATCCTTTAACTCCTAGCACAATTAAACTCCTCTAACTCCTAAAAGAATTTCAATC
>JAFUNW010000210.1 GCA_017472905.1 Bacteroidaceae bacterium | reverse complement strand
CGTCATCGTGAACATCTCGCAATGTCCTACCGGCATGGTAGAAATGGAACGTTATGAAACTGGACTGCATTTATTGGATGCCGGTGTCATCAGTGGATATGACAGCACTGTGGAAGCATTGATTACAAAATTGATGTTCCTTCTTGGCCATGGAAAATCAGATAAAGAAATCCGCGAACTGATGGATCAACCGATTGCCGGAGAATTCACCAAGAATGAATTGTAACGGAAATGTAACATCTGTTTCATTAAATCGAAATAAAAAGTCGCCATCTTTGTCTAACAAAAAAAGAAAAAGATTAGTTTTGTGCAATCAAAGAAGACGACACCATGAACGATTATCGTATTTTAGTAGTAGATGACGAAGAGGATTTGTGCGAAATCCTTAAATTCAACCTTGAGAATGAAGGCTATGAGGTAGATACTGCCAACTCTGCCGAAGAGGCACTGAAGATGAATTTACCAGCATACCATCTATTGCTGCTTGATGTGATGATGGGGGAAATCTCCGGTTTCCGCATGGCCAACATCTTGAAAAAGAATAAAGAGACTGCCCATATTCCAATTATTTTCATCACGGCCAAAGATACGGAAAACGATACCATTACAGGATTCAATTTAGGTGCAGATGATTATATCTCCAAACCATTTTCCATCCGTGAAGTAATAGTCCGTGTAAAAGCCGTTCTTCGCCGAGCTTCCTCCATTTTGCTCACCCAGAATAAGGAACTGTTGGAATACAGAGAATTGACTCTTAATCTTACCCAGAAAAAAGTTTGTATCAATAATACTGAGATCTATTTGACCAAAAAGGAGTTTGAGATTCTCCAGCTATTTTTACAAAACAAGGGCAAGGTATTTTCCAGAGAAGAGATTCTGACTAAAGTATGGCAAGATGAAGTTCTTGTATTAGATCGTACGATTGATGTCAACATTACTCGTTTACGCAAAAAGATCGGTAAATATGGTAAATGTATCGTTACCCGGTTGGGATACGGTTACTGTTTTGAATGTGAATAATAACAATCCATGAGAATCTCTTTCCCTATTCATTTTTTACCTTTTAGCCAACGATTGTTCTTTTCAGTCATAACGCTATTCATTGCATTTGTAATATGTTTCATGGCTTTCCAATATAGGCGTGAAAAAGATTACAAAGTAGAATTACTTAATACACAACTTCAGAATTACAACGACCAACTCAATAATTTCCTATCCGATCAAGATACTCTCAACATTAGTTTATTAGGACAATATGTTAGTCATCATCCTCTGAATGATCTCCGCGTCACTCTTATTGATACGAAAGGAAAAGTAATCTTTGATAATTTCATTCAAAATCCTGAGCAATTCAAAAATCACTTGAATCGTAAAGAAATTCAACAAGCCTTACAAAAAGGAAGCGGTTATGCCATTCACCGATTGTCCGAAAGTACAGGCGGTGAATTCTTCTATTCTGCCCGCTATTACAATAAGCTAGGTATCATTATCCGATCTGCACGTCCTTACAATGTAAGCCTCATCCAATCACTTAGTACAGATTCGCATTACATTTGGTTCGCATTGATCATCAGTTTAATACTAATAGGAATGTTCCATAGTTTTACCCACAAGCTAGGCATGTCCATCACCCAGCTTCAACAATTTGCACTAAAGGCAGACCGCAATGAACCTATTAATCCGAATATTCAAAAGTCATTCCCCAAAAATGAATTAGGAGAAATATCAACTCATATCATTCAAATCTACCAGCGTCTTCATCACACTAAGGAAGCGCTTTACATAGAACGTGAAAAACTGATTACCCATCTTCAGATTGCGCATGAAGGACTCGGCATTTTCACTTCTCAAAAGAAAGAGATACTTGTCAATGTTCTATTTAAACAATACATAAACTTCATTTCCGACAAAAACCTGAGCCATATGCAGGAAATTTTCTCTATTCCCGAATTAAAACCGATTTCTCAGTTTATCAGCGAACATCAAGAGAAAAGCGAAAAGGAAGTTAGAAGAATGTCTTTGGAAATTGAGAAAGATGGGAGAATTTTTGCTTTGGAATGTATTTTGTTTCAAGACAACAGTTTTGAGATTTCCATCAATGACGTAACACAAGAAACAGAGCAGGCACGATTGAAAAAACAACTTACACAGAATATAGCACATGAATTGAAAACACCTGTCAGCAGCATACAAGGATACTTGGAAACGATTGTCAACAATCCCGAGCTTCCCCGTGAACAGATGCATACATTTATAACACGCTGTTATGCTCAGAGCAATCGGTTAACTCATCTATTACGTGATATATCCTTGCTTACCCGCATGGAGGAAGCACCCCAGATGGCAGAAAAAGAAACCGTGAATCTTTCAGTCATGGTCAAAAACATTTTGAACGAAGTCACTTTACAATTAGAAGAAAAGCAAATAACAGTATCCAATTTATTACCTACAGACTTATGTATACAAGGTAATTCCTCACTGCTTTATTCCATCTTCCGCAATCTGACAGACAATGCCATTGCTTATGCTGGCACTCAAATACAAGTTACCATCCGCTGTTTCCGTCAAGGCGAAAAGTTCTATTATTTCAGTTTTGCGGACACGGGCGTAGGTGTCTCTCCAGAACATCTAGGACGACTTTTCGAACGTTTTTATCGGGTAGACAAAGGGCGTTCACGAAAACTAGGAGGAACCGGTCTGGGTTTGGCTATCGTAAAAAATGCAGTCCTATTACATGAAGGAAGTATCTTTGCCAAAAACAATCCTGGCGGAGGACTGGAGTTCATATTTACCCTAGCCAAAAAATAATTATTCCAGACAAGCAAAGGTCAAGACGTAATCCGGATGAGTATCGTAATATATACGAAATTGACATTCTTTGCCGGAACGATACTCACAGGCATCAAAAGAACCTGATTTTTGGGGTATAAAAGGAAAGATACGCAAGTGATCTATAAAATCAACGGCAACATTATCCATCAATTTATACATGGTTTCCTTGGCAGACCAATGCAACAACAATGCATAAATCTCATCTCCTGCCGCAAGAGATTCCTTTTCATCTTCACGAATAAAACGGGACGCCAACCGTTGTACACGTGTACCGTATTGCTCAATATCAACCCCAACCTCAGATGACGGATGTAAAGCAACTGCTACATATCCATTCGTATGCGAGAAACTGACATATGCACTTCCGTCTTCCAAATAAGGTTTTCCTGAAGGATAATACGATATTTTTTTCTCTTCTCCACACAGTTCTTTCAACAAAACCCGCACAGCCAGCCATTCCTTCTTCCTTTTCTCTGCAGAGAACCTCTTGAAATCGTTCTCGTAAATGGAAAAATGATGAAACATAGAACATAATTGCTCCAATGTCTCATCTACTTTCCATACCCCCACAATCCAATCACGAAGTTTGTATTGATGATATAAAGGCATATTCTCTTAATTATTCTTATTATTCTTCTGTTCTCCGATAAGAACCTTTACCTTTAAAATACGACGTGCATCCATTTCGAGTACTTCAAATTGGAAATGTTCAAATTCCAATTTTTCGTGTAATTTAGGGAACTCTCCCTTTATTTCAAGAAGCAAACCAGCTAATGTATCAGCATCTCCTTCAATATCTTCGAATGAATCAGAATCTATTTTCAATATTTTATAAAAATCAGATAGCAATGTTTTTGCTTCAAATACATAGGTATGATCATTAATCTTGACATATGAACGCTCTTCCTCATCATATTCATCATTGATTTCTCCTACAATTTCTTCAATGATATCTTCCATGGTTACGATACCTGAAGTTCCACCAAATTCATCCACTACAATTGCTATATGAATCTTATTCGTTTGAAAATCCCTTAACAAATCATCAATCATTTTCGTTTCCGGGACGAAATAAGCCGGACGGATCAAATTCTGCCAAGCGAAATCCGCTTCCTTCTTCAAATAAGGCAACAAATCCTTTATATAAAGAATACCTTTTATATTATCACGAGAATCTTCATATACAGGAACACGTGAATACCCATTTTCTACAACGCAATCCAGTACCTCATTAAAAGTTGCACTTACATCCAAATCTACCATATCAAGACGTGGAGTCATGACTTCTTTAGCAGTTTCTCCACCAAACCGAATAATACCTTCCAGAATATTACTTTCCTCGGAAATCTCTGTTTTATCAGTCAACTCCAAAGCCTGGGAAAGTTCGTCCACGGAAATATTATAATTCTTCTTGGCAACACACTTATTGACTATAAAAGAAGAACGTACCAATAGATTAGACAAAGGACTGAATGCTTTTTTCAGAACCATGACAATCGGTGCAGCCATTCGTACAAACCCCAACGTATGTTGAGCCGAATAAATCTTCGGCATGATTTCTCCAAACAACAATAAAAGGAAAGTAAGAACAACTGTAATAACCAGAAATTCGACAATGACAGAATTTCCAAAGTCCACCACTTCTGCAAAGAAAAAATTACAAAGCATAATGATGGTCACATTTACAAAGTTATTGGATATAAGAATTGTAGCAAGTAACTTTTCTGAATCTTCCAATAAAGCAACAATCCGTCTATCCGAAGCATGTTCTTCCTTCTCTATTTCGCTAAGATCATTAGGCGAAAGAGAGAAAAATGCAATTTCGGAAGCAGATACAAAACCTGAAGCAAACAACAACAATATTGCCAAAGAAATTGCAACAATTGCTCCAACAGAAGGAGGATAAACGGTCACACCGTCAAAAAGTTCCGCAAAGCGGCATAAAAACGAATCGGGGTCCAAGGAATAAAATTTTAGTTAAACATCTAGTACCAATCAAAACGGCAAATCATCGGACATATTCTCTGCCACCGTCTGTTGAACAGATTGTTGCACCGATACGGATGGGGCTTGCGATTGCGAAGTTCCACGCGGTGTCAACATTTCCATGTTATCTGCAAAAATTTCAACAATTGTACGCTTGATACCATTTTGGTCATCATATGAACGACTTTTAATTTTGCCTTCAATGTAAAGCTTATCACCTTTATGCACATATTTTTCGGCAGTTTGTGCAAGCCCGCGCCATAATACAATATTATGCCATTCTGTACGTTCAGGTACTTGAGTACCATTTTGCAAGGTATATCCACGTTCTGTTGTAGCTAATGAAAAAGTAGCAACGGCTACACCGCTATCCAAATATCTCACGTCCGGATCTTTTCCGACGTTTCCTATCAATATGACTTTATTTACTG
>JAFUNW010000209.1 GCA_017472905.1 Bacteroidaceae bacterium | reverse complement strand
GTTTCAAGCAACAAAGTAACAACAAAAAAATGACAAACGATGCAAAAGGAAAACAAAAATACCAGTATTCGGGTGTTTTTCCTAAATACTGGTATTCAATAGTATTTTTATCATCGTTTTGCGTTCAGTTGGCATTGTTTGTTATTTGCCAAATCTGCCTTACTTTCCGATGCAAAAATGTCTGAAAATATTATCCAGTACAGCGTTAGGGTCGAAGGCACCACCGATGATTTCGGCGAGATGTGAGATACACTCTCGTAAGTCTTGGGAGATAAAATCGCCGGAGAGGTTCATTTGTAGCCCATTTTGTACGCGGTGAATGGAGTCGAGGGCGTGTACTAAAGCTTCGTAATGGCGGATGTTGGTTACGATGACATCGTTTTGAGAGATTTCGGGAATGGCGGTAGTTTCTACTAAGAGGGTTTCCAATTTTTCCAATCCTGTGCGATTCTTGGCGGAAAGGAATAGCTTGGGTGCATCTACATCGCCAAAGGCATTACTCAAGGATTCGCATCGTTCGGCATTCACTTTGTCAGCTTTGTTGAAGAGGATGATTAGGTTCTTGTCTTCGAGGTGTGGGAGGATTTCTTCTTTCAGGGCTTCTATGTCAGTTTCGCTATCTGAATCGATCATCCAAAGCACGATGTCGGCTTGGGTCATCTTTTGGAAAGTGCGTTCGATTCCGATGTTTTCCACCACATCGGAAGTTTGGCGGATGCCGGCTGTGTCGATGAAACGGAAGGTGATACCGTGTAGGTTGATGGTATCTTCTATGACATCGCGGGTAGTGCCGTGAATGTCGCTAACGATTGCTTTTTCTTCATTGAGCAAGGCATTCAGCAGAGTGGACTTTCCGGCATTCGTTTCGCCAATGATGGCTACCGGGATTCCGTTTTTGATGGCATTGCCTACGCTGAAGGAGTCGGCCAAGCGACTAATGACACGCTCGATTTCATGGGCTATTTGTGACAGTTCGGTGCGGTCGGCGAATTCCAGTTCTTCGTGGTCGCTGAAGTCAAGTTCGAGTTCCATCAATGAAGTTAGATGCAAGAGTTTGTCGCTTAATATGGACAATTCTTGGCTGAATCCTCCCCGCATCTGATTCATGGCTAGTCGGTGGGTTGCTGCTGAAGAGGAGGCTATCAAGTCGGCTACAGCTTCTGCTTGACTGAGATCCATTTTCCCGTTCAAGAAAGCACGTTGAGTATATTCGCCCGGAGCGGCCAGTCGACATCCTTTAGCGAGGAGAAGTGTCATGATTTGTTGGAGAATATAGGCAGAACCGTGACAAGAAATTTCTACGGATTCTTCTCCGGTATATGAATGGGGAGCACGAAATACGGAGACCAATACTTCATCTATAATTTCTCCTCTGTCCGAGAAAATTTTTCCGAAGGTTAGGGAATAATTTTTTCGTTCCCGGAGTGGTTTTCCCTTTTGTGGGACAAAGATATGGGATGCGGCTTCAATGGCTTTCGGGCCGCTGATGCGGATTACTCCAATGGCTCCACCTTGTGCGGTGGCGATGGCGCAAATGGTGTCGTTTTGCATTATTTACAAAATTAGTGATAAGTTTTTTCAGTCTGCAAAGATACATAAAGGATGTTCAAAGAGCAAAATTTTGGATTTTTATCTATCTTTGCAACCTTAAATTCTGTATGATTTCGATAAAAAGATTTGTGGTTATGACGGAGAGACAAATTGATAAGGTTCAGGCATGCGAACCTCAGATTCGGGGGCTTTATAATGAAGCTTTTCCGAAAGAGGAGCAAATCCCTTATGAAGATTTGATGCTTTTAATGGAAAAAATGTCATTGGACTTTACCGTTTATTATGATGAAGATAAGTTTGTGGGATTTACGATTGTATATCCGAGGAAGTCGTTTAATTGGTTTTGGTACTTTGCTGTCAGAGAGGAACTTCGAGGAAAGGGATATGGGCAGCAGATTTTGTCAAAATTGATTGCACGTTATAAAGATTCGGCCAATATTTTGGATATGGAATCTCCGCTTCAGGTTTGTGAAAACTTGGAGCAGCGCAAGCGCCGGCATGCCTTCTATTTGCGAAATGGATTTCGAGATACGGGTGTGGGAAAATCCTTTGACGGGATTGATTATACGATATTGATGATGGGGGATGGGAACTTTACGGTGCAGGATTATGAAGAGGTGTTGAATGAACTCAGGTCCTTTTGGGAGGCAATGCCGAATGCAGAAGAATAGGGGAGTTTCTAAAAATTGAAAATTGTTATGAAATTGCTTTGGATAGACTTGAATTGCTCATATGCGCACAGCTCGTTGGCTTTGCCGGCTCTTCATGCGCAGGTCATGGATAGGAAAGAGGTCGATTGGCAAGTTGTACGCACCACGATTAACGAGAATGTAGGGGCAATTGTTGAAACCATCTACCGGCATCGGCCCGATGTGATAGCGGCTACGGCGTGGCTCTTTACGCATGAACATTTGCTGCACATCATAGGACGCGTAAAGTCTTTGCTTCCCGATGTGACGGTGATTTTGGGAGGCCCGGAATTCTTGGGTGACAATCGGGCGTATCTTTCTTGTCATCGGGAGGTAGATGTGTTGCTTCGTGGAGAGGGAGAAGAGAGTTTTGCCCGTTGGCTTGAAGTATGGAATCAGCCGGAATATTGGGCGGATATACCGGGGTTGTGTTATCTATCTGAAGAGACCTATCGGGATGGCGGATTGGCGCGAGTGATGGACTTTGAAAAGCTGGTATCGCCCGAAGAGAGTCGTTTTTTTATTTTGGAAAAACCGTTTGTTCAGATTGAAACTACGCGTGGATGTTTCAATTCCTGTACTTTCTGCGTCAGCGGTCTTGGAGACCCTATCCGTACTCTTCCTATAGAGACCACCCGTCAAAGACTTCAGCGAATAGCGCAGGCCGGAATTCGCGATGTGCGCATTCTTGACCGTACATTTAACTACAATCCTCGGCGGGCATTATCTTTGCTCGGATTGTTTCGAGAGTTTCATCCTCATCTCAGATTTCACTTGGAGATACATCCGGCTTTGCTGCCTCAATCGGTGCGAGATGAGTTGGCTTTGCTTCCAGAAGGCTTGCTTCATCTGGAAGCCGGTATACAAAGTCTGCGAGAGGAGGTTTTGAATAAATGTCAGCGTGTGGGAGGATTACAAAATGCGCTTAACGGATTGCGTTTTCTCTGTTCACTTCCCAACTTAGTTACTCATGCCGACCTCATTGCCGGCTTGCCTCTCTATACTCTGGCGCAAATCTACGAAGATATTCGTACGTTGGCCGGATTTCATGTCGGAGAAATACAATTGGAGTTGCTGAAACTCTTGCCCGGTACGGCCATGTGCAATAGAGCAGAGGAGTTCGGCATCAAGTATGCTCCGCTTCCGCCCTATGAGGTGTTGGCTACCGATGAAATCTCTCCGACAGAGTTGCAAGAAGCACGCCGATTGTCGCGTCTGTTGGATGCTTATTACAATACGAAAGCTTGGCAAAGTCTGGTTCGGACGTTGATTGTTCGTGAAGAGGGCTTCTTGTCGCATTTCCTTTGCTATCTTACTGAAAATAACTACATTGAACAGCCCATGAGCTTGGAGCGAAGGGGGGAATTGCTCTATCTGTTTTGCAAGAACCACTATCCCGATTATCAAGTGGAGGCAGTGGTCTCTTGGATTGAGGCCGGTCTGTCGTTGAAGAAGCGTCCGGCAGAAAAAGTGTTGACCGGCAGGCTCCAACCGGCTTCGGATTGGGAGGTTGTATATGGGGAGTATTCGGAGACCTTGCGCCTTTGTTTTTTGCCGTTTGACCGGGAAGGAAAGGGCTATTGGTTTGGGTATGATACCACAGCTCAGCGTCCGGCTCCCATTTTTAAGGCAATTGGTCGAATTCAAGGGGCTTCCAGTTAAATACATTCTAGAAAATGGTTAGACAGATATGGAAACGATTCTTTTATTCTATCTTTTTGGAGTGAACCTCCTTGCTTTTATTGTGTATGGTGTGGATAAATCAAAGGCTCGAAAGTCTCGGTGGCGTATTCCGGAGACAGTGTTGTTGATGTTGGCTGTTGTGGGTGGAAGTGTGGGTGCCTGGATGGGGATGCGAGTCTGGCATCATAAAACCTTGCATCTGAAATTTAAATACGGAATACCTTTCATATTTCTTCTGCAAATCGCTTTTTGTATATATTTATGGATAAAAATGGGCTGAATCTCTTATTGGGGATTTCAGCCCATTTTCTTGGTGGGTTGTTTCGGAAAAGAGGAGAAATTTGCTTCCCGATTCGCTTTTTCAACCATTAACGCCCATTCTTTTATTGGGTAAACTGCTTTGTAAGTCATTGAATATCAATTCTCTATTTTGATTGACGCATTTGCTCGGTGCACATAAAAATCTGCCGTGCAGCAGATTCCTTTTTGCCGTGCAGCAGACTTCCGTCCGCCGTGCAGCAAAAATAGTTTTGCTGCCCAACAGATTTCTGTGAGCGACTTGCACTTTTTTGTTTGCAAGCGGCAGACCGTCTGTTCTTCTTCCTAAATCAAATTTCCGCAAGCGTATTTGTTAAACTTTTGGATAAAATAAAAGCCCCTTCATCGGAAGAGGCTTTCGTATTATTGGGGTGGGATGAGTTGCCGGCTTGATTCTTATTCGGGGTATTGCATCGTTACGCAATGGAGCGATCCATGTTGGCGAATCAAGGCGCAACAGTCAATTCCTACGATTTCGCGTGTAGGAAAGGCTTTCTGTAATTGTGCTTTGGCGAGTGCATCGTTTTCCGGCTGGTTGTAAGTGGGGTAAAGCACAGCTTCGTTCATGATGAGGAAGTTGGCATAGGTTGCCGGCAGGCGTTCTTCCTCTTCAAAGATGGCTTGGGGCATGGGCAGGGGGATGAGCCGATAGGGGAGTCCCCGGGTCGTTTTAAAGGTTTTCAGTTGCTCTTCCATGCGTTGAAGCTCATGATAGTGCTCATCATTCGGGTCGGAGCATTGTACGTAAGCGATTGTGTCTTCCGAACATAGCCGGGCCAATGTATCGACATGACTGTCGGTGTCGTCTCCTGCCAAATATCCGTAATCCAGCCACAAAATACGAGATAATCCGAAATATTGTTTGAGTGCCGTTTCCAACGCCTCTTTAGTCGTATGGCGTGCATTGCGATTGGGAGCCAGCAGACAGGGAGCCGTAGTGAGCAAGGTGTCTTTGCCGTCACTTTCGATGGAGCCGCCTTCTAAAACAAAATCAAGGCTGTCGATATATTCCCCTTGCAAAAGGCCGGTGGCATATACTTTCCGGTTAATCTGATTATCTAAATTGGCTGCAAACTTCATGCCCCATCCATTGAAACAGAAGTCGAGGTGTCGTTTGTTTCCATTCTCGTCTAGCGTTGTGAGGAAAGCATGGTCTCTAGCCCATGTGTCGTTAGTCGGACATTCTACAAATGTGATATTTTCCATGTTGGCTTGTCTTTCCAGTTGTTTTCTGACCTCTTCCGGGTGCGGAGTCACAATCCATAGAGGTTGTCTTTGGGAGATTTCTTTAGCCAATCGGATAAAACATTCGTAAACCTCTTCGAGCATATACGCCCAATCGGTTTGTGCGTGTGGCCATGTTAGTTGTATCGTGGCTTGTCGATGCCATTCGGCCGGAAGTATGTATGTGTTCATTGAAGGGCTGTTCATATAGGGGTCGTGTTTGATTATTGATTGCTTCGTGTTTGTTTTTTGATTGCCTCCATGAGGGTGTCCCATTTGTTGGCCAATTCCTGCATGGAGGGGAGCAGAAGGTTTGCTCCTTGGTTGAGTAGGACTTCATCGGGGAGGGGACCGGTGTTGACTGCAATGGTGAATATTCCGGCTGCAACAGCAGCTTCCACTCCCAAGGGTGCGTTTTCAATGACGATGGCTTCGTTAGGATGGATGTGCGCCTTCTGCAAAGCCATGAGGTAAGGTTCCGGATCGGGTTTTCCTTTGCGCACATCTGCAGCTGTGACCATTAATTCGCGGGTGAATATGTCGGGAAAATTGCTGTCGAGTCTTTGTAGCAGCGATTGTTGTCCGGAACCGGTTACGACCATCGTAGTGAGTTGATGTTTCAGCTTTGCTTGTTGCAACGTCTCCCATGCTCCGGGCATAGGTCTGGCTGTGGGAT